>NZ_DASUFR010000077.1:0-44442 GCF_036274455.1 Nocardioides sp.
CAGCCACGAGCTGATCAGCTCGGGGCTCGGCCAGGTCTCGCGCGCGTCGGGGCTCATCCCCTCCGGGACCGACAGGTCGTCGGCGTCGACCGGGTCCGGGCGGGCTCCCGCGGACGACCCCTCGAGCGACGGCATGGCCCCCACGCTAGCCTCCTGCGCCGACGCCGAAGTCGTGCCCCCAGTACGAGACGGCGGTGGACTCGCGGGCGACCCACTTCTGGTCGTCGACGGTGAGCCCCTCGCAGCCGTACTCAACGTCGAACCCTCCCGGCGACTTCACGTAGAACGAGACCATCTGGTCGTTCATGTGCCTACCCAGGGTCGCACTGAGGGGAACCTTGTGCTTCCGCACCCGCTCCAGCGCACGGCCGACGTCGTCGAGCTTGTCGACCTCGACCATGATGTGCACGCACTTCGACGGGTTGGGCATCGGCAGGAACGCCAGCGAGTGGTGCCGCGGGTTGACGCCCAGGAACCGCAGCCAGACCTTGGTGCCGGGCTCCTTGCCGACGAACTCCCCGGGCATCGACATCGAGTCGCGCAGCCGGAACCCCAGGGTGTCCCGGTAGAACGCCAGGGCCTCCACGTCGTCGGTCACCGGGAGCACGACGTGGCCCATCCCCTGGTCGCCGGTGACGAAGGTCGCGGCGTACGGCGTCACGACCGGCCGGGACTCGTAGGTGATGCCGTGGAACAGCTCGAAGACGTTGTCGAACGGGTCCCGGAACCGGACCATCTCCTGGACCCGCCGCTCGTCGAGCTCCTCGCGGGTGCCCTCCTCGACCTCGACGCCGGCCTTCTCCAGGTGCTCACGCGCCTCCCGCAGGGCGGCGTGGTCGGCCAGCTCCCAGCCGACGCAGTCGAGCCGGTCGGCGTCGGAGGGGAAGACCACGAGCCGGGCCGAGACCTGGTCGATCCGCCAGTACTGGTGGTCCGGGTCGGGGCCGCGGCCCTCGGCCAGGCCGAGCACCTTCCCCGCGAACAGCTGCCACTGCTCGAGGTCGGTGCTGGCGACCCTGACGTAGCCCATGCTCCTGATGTCGATGGTCATGTGCGCTCCCGGTGGGCCGCGAGGAACGCCGTGGTGACCTCGGCGAACTCCTCCGCCGCCTCGATCTGCGCCCAGTGGCCGCAGTTGGGGAAGACGTGGAGCCGTGCCCGCTTGATCGACTTCAGGGCGACCAGGGCCCCGTCGAGCGGGTTGACGCGGTCCTCGCGGCCCCAGGTGAGGAGCGTGTCGTGCTTGATCCGGTGCGCCTCGCGCCAGAGCATCCCGTCCTCGGCGGATGCCGGGTCGAAGAAGGACATGCCCATCGAGATCATCGCCTCGCGCGCGCCGGGGGCAGTGGCGTCGGCGTACCGGAGCTCGACCAGCTCGTCGGTCACCAGGTTCTGGTCGACCACCATCGTGGAGATGAACGCGCGTAGCGCCTCGCGCGAGGGCTCCAGGTTGAACTCGGTCAGCCGTCTCACGCCCTCGGTCGGGTCCGCGTGGAAGAGGTTGAGCGAGAGGCCGCCCGGGCCCATCAGGACCAGCCGGCCCACCCGGTCGGGGTGCTCGATGGCGAGCCGGGTCGCGGTGCCGCCGCCGAGGCTGTTGCCGAGCAGGTGCACCCGCTCGATGCCGAGCTCGTCGAGCAGCCGTACGACGTGGTCGGCGGCGAACCGGAAGTAGTTGCCGGCCACCGGGGGCTTGTCCGAGCTGCCGAAGCCCGGCATGTCGACGGCGATCGTGCGGAACGACGAGGCGAACCTCGGGATCGCCTGCTCGAAGTTGGAGCGCGCCGACGCGCCCGGCCCTCCGCCGTGCAGGAGCACGAGCGGTAGCCCGGCGCCGACCTCGGGCCGGGCCACGCCCTCGTCGTAGTAGGTGAGGGTGAGGTCGCCCGCCTTGGCACTGTGTTGCTGGAGGGGGTGCTCCACGTCAGTACATCCCGGGGTCGATCTTGTGGCCGAACTCGTGGGCGCCGTACATCTGCAGGGCCCGCTCCGGGTCGTTGGCCGCGTGCACCCGGCCGGCGTGGGCGTCGCGCCAGGCGCGCTGCAGCGGCGTGCCCTCGGTGAGGGCGCGGCCGCCGGAGGCCTCGAAGAGCGAGTCGATCGCGTCGATGGCGCGCTGGGTGCCGAGCACCTGGTCGCGGCGGACCTTGAGCCGGACCTTGAGCGGGATCTGCTCCCCCCGGGCCACGAGCTCCTGCTCCTCGCGGATGTTGTGCATGCTGAGCGCCCAGGCCGCGTCGATCTCGCTGCTCGCGCGCGCGATGCGGACCGCGGCGAACGGGTCGAGGGAGGCCTTCTCGCCGAGGTAGGCCGCCCGCGTGCGCGTCTGCTGCATCTCGACGTGGTCCTGGTAGGCGCCCATCGCCATGCCGATGATCGGCGTGCAGATCGTGGTGGTGAAGATGGAGTGGAACGGCAGCTTGTAGAGGTCGGACGGGTTCACTGCCTGGCCCGGGCCCCTGCACTGGCCGGTCTCGCCCATGCTGAGGGTGAACGCCTCGGGGACGAACACGTCGTCCACGACGATGTCGTTGGAGCCGGTGCCCGAGAGGCCGATCATGTGCCAGACATCGACGATGGTGTAGTCCCGGCGCGGCAGCATGAAGGTCTTGAAGTCGACAACGTTGCCCGCCTCGTCGAAGACCAGCCCGCCGAGCAGCACCCACGTGCAGTGGTCGCAGCCCGAGCTGAAGCTCCACTTCCCGCTCAGTCGGTAGCCGCCCTCGGTCACCGTGGCCTTGCCCGTCGGCGCGTACGACGAGCTCAGCCGCGTGTTGGTGTCCTCGCCCCAGACCGCCTGCTGCGCCTCGTCGGCGAACAACGCCACCTGCCACGGGTGGACCCCGACCACACTGGCCACCCAGCCGGTCGAGCCGCAGGCGCTCGCGATGTCGCGGACCGCTGTGTAGAAGGTGACCGGGTCGGCCTCGAGGCCGTCGAACCGCTGGGGCTGGAGGAGCCGGAAGAACCCGACCTCCTCCAGCTCCTTGACCGACGCCTCCGGGACCACCCGCAGGCGCTCGGCCTCGTCGGCCCGGTCACGGAACGTTGGCAGCAGGTCTCGGACCCCGCCAAGAACCGACTCAGCCGCGGTCTGGGACATCCCGCTCTCCTCCTCGTGGGGTGCGGGGCCAATACTAGAACACGTTCTAGTCTGGTGTCGATGACAGCGCCGGCGCGACCGTCAGCGACCGGCGGCCGAGCGCGCCGCCTCCTCGACCTTGGCCACGTAGGCCGGCCAGTCGTAGCCGTCGTCCATGTTGGGGTCCCCGGGCCGGCGGCCGGCGCGGCCGTCGATCATCTCCCCCACGATGTCGGCGTGGCCGGCGTGCCGGTACGTCTCGGTGGTCATGTGCACGAGGATCTGGTGGAGCGTGACCTCTCCCCGGTCGCCCCACCACGGCACCCGGCCGGGGGTGTCGAGGTCGCACTCCTCGAAGGTCGTCGCGGCGTGCGCCCAGGCGGTCCGGTAGAGGTCGAGCACCCACTCCCTCGTCTCGTCGGCGGTGAGGTAGAGGTCGTCGTTGGGGTCGGCGTCGTCGGCGTGCCAGGGCAGCGCGATCCCGCTGGGCCGGCCGAAGGTGTCGCCGAAGTAGCCGAGCTCGACGCTGGCAAGGTGCTTGACCAGCCCGAGCAGGTTGGTGCCGGTCGGGGTCATCGGCCGGCGGGCGTCGTACTCGCTCAGCCCCTCGACCTTCCACACCATCGCGTCGCGGGCGGACTGGAGGTACTCGATCAGCGTTTCCTTCGGTGGCTGCATCCCACCGACCCTGTCACCGCGACCTCGGTCACAGCCACCGCATTGCGGCTGGTGCCGGACGACCGGCTACTTCCTGCCAAGTGCCTCGGCGAGCTCGTCGCGGCCCGTCTTCGAGCGGCCGGGCAGCCCCTTCGCCCCACCAGCCCGATCGCTCACCGGGACCGGACTTGTCTCCGGCGGTGTGAGCAGAGATGCAGATGGCGGCCACCCACCCACGGCAGCGTCAGGGTCACCGGATATCCGGTGACCCCTGAGCTTCTGTACCGAGATCTCGGCACAGAAGCGGATGGGTCGCTACAGAACCCTCGACCCATGACCGCCGGTGTCCCTCACCGGGCGCAGACGTGCTTGCGGACGGCCCGGCAGATGCCCTCGGCGTCGAGGCCGTGTGCGCGCAGCAGGCCCGAGCGATCACCGGCCCGCACGAACGCCGAGTCCGGCAGCGCCAGGGCGAGGTGGCCGGGAGCCGGCGAGCCCGGTCCCAGGGCGCGCGCGAGCATGTCACCCAGACCGCCTGCGGGGGCGTTGTCCTCGACGGTCACCACCAGCCGGTGCCGGCCCGCGCGCTCCACCAGCGCGGGGTCGAGCGGCGAGACCCACCGCGGGTCGACGACCGTGGCCCTGATGCCCTCCCGGTGCAGCGCGCGAGCCGCGTCGACGGCCGGCGCCGCCAGCGGGCCGAGGGCGACGACGAGCACGTCACCGTCGCCGCGGACCAGCACGTGCGCCGTGCCCCAGCGGCTCGCCGCGGCCATCGGTGCCGGCGGGGTGCCTCGCGGGAACCTGATCGCGGTCGGCCCGTCGTGGCGCACGCACTCGCCCAGGAGCGCCCGGAGCTGCCGGGCGTCCCGCGGAGCGGCCAGCCTGAGCCCGGGCACCAGGCCGAGGAGGCCGAGGTCCCACATGCCGTGGTGGCTGGGTCCATCGGGCCCGGTGATCCCGGCCCGGTCGAGCACGAAGGTGACGGGGCTCCGGTGGAGCGCGACGTCCATCAGCACCTGGTCGAAGGCCCGGTTGAGGAACGTCGAGTAGATCGCGACCACCGGGTGCAACCCGGCGGCGGCCAGCCCTGCGGCGGAGGCGACGGCGTGCTGCTCGGCGATGCCGACGTCGAAGGTCCGGTCGGGGTGGCGCCGGGAGAAGGCGAGCAGCCCCGTGGGGCGCAGCATCGCGGCGGTGATCGCCACCAGCTCGGGGTAGGTGTCCCCCAGCAGGGCCAGCTCGTCGCCGAACACCTCGGTCCACGGGGGGATCGACCGCGACGGCACGTCGTACACCGATCCGTGGGGGGCCACGGTGTGCATCCGGTCGGCCTCGTCGAGCTCGGCCGCCACGTGGCCTCGGCCCTTGCGGGTGACGACATGGACGACGACCGGCTGTTGCAGGGCGGCGGCCGCCCGCAGGGCCCGCTCCACGGCGTCGACGTCGTGGCCGTCGACCGGGCCGAGGTAGCACAGGCCGAGGCTCTCGAAGAGGTTGCCGTGCGCCGACCCCTCACGCAGCTCGCGCAAGTGCTGCGGCAGCCGGCCGGCGGTCTCGTCGTAGGAGCGGCCGTTGTCGTTGAGCACCACGACCACGGGCCGGTCCGGAGCGGCGCCGAGGTTGTTCAGGGCCTCCCAGCACAGGCCGCCGGTCAGTGCGCCGTCCCCGACCACCGCCACCACCCGACGGTCCCGGCGGCCGGTGAGGGCGAAGGCCTTGGCCAGCCCGTCGGCGTACGACAGGGCCGTGGAGGCGTGGCTGTTTTCCACCACGTCGTGCTCGCTCTCGGCGCGGCACGGGTAGCCGGACAGGCCGCCCTCGCGGCGCAGCGAACCGAACGACGCGAGCCGGCCGGTGAGCATCTTGTGCACGTAGGCCTGGTGGCCGACGTCCCACAGCAGCACGTCGCGGGGGGACTCGAAGACCCGGTGCAGGGCGATCGTGAGCTCGACCACGCCGAGGTTCGGCCCGAGGTGACCGCCGGTCCGGAGCACGCTGCGCACGAGCTCGGTACGCAGCTCCTGGGCCAGGCCGGGCAGCAGGTGGCGCGGGAGCCGGCGCAGCTCCTCCGGTCCGGAGACCGACGCGAGCAGCGGTGCGGCACGGGACTCGACCTGGGTCATGGCTCACGCTCCGACCGCGGCCCGCGCCGTCTCGCGCAGCGAGCCCATGGTGGCGATCACCGCCGTGGGCTCGTAGCCGCAGTGGGCCATGCAGTTGGCGCAGCGCTCGTCCTTGCCACGTCCGTAGGCGTCCCAGTCGGTGGTCTCGATCAGCTCCTTGTAGGTCGGGACCCAGCCGTCCTCCATCAGGTAGCAGGGGCGCTGCCAGCCCTTGAGGGAGTACGACGGGATCGCCCACGCCGTGCAGGCGAAGTCGATCCTCCCCTCGAGGAAGTCGAGGTAGAGCGGTGAGTGGTTGAGCCGCCACTTCTTGCGCCGGCCGTCCGCGAAGGCCTTGCGGAACAGCTCGCGGGTCTCCTCCGGACCGAGCCAGTGCTCCTGGTCGGGGGCCTTCTCGTAGGCGAACCCGGGCGAGATCTGCATGTTGTCCACGCCGAGCTCGTCGTTGAGGTAGTCGAGGACGTCGATGACGTCCTGCGGGGTGTCGGTGTCGAAGAACGTGGTGTTGGTCATCACCCGGAAGCCGGCGGCCTGCGCCTGCTTGATGGCGGCCACCGCCTGGTCGAAGACGCCGTCCTTGCAGACCGAGGCGTCGTGCCGTTCGCGCAGCCCGTCGATGTGGACCATCCAGGCGAAGTTGCGGTGCGGCCGGAACCGGTGGAGGTGCTTGGGCAGCAGCACCGCGTTGGTGCAGAGGAAGACGATCTTCTTCCGCGCCAGGAGCTGGCGGACGATCTCGTCGACCTGCTTGTGCATGAGGGGCTCGCCGCCGGCGATCGAGACCATCGGGGCCCCGCACTCCTCGATGGCGCCGACGGCCTGCTCGACCGTCATCCGCTGCTTGAGGATGCTCGCCGGGTGCTGGATCTTGCCGCAGCCCGCGCAGGACAGGTTGCAGGCGTAGAGGGGCTCGAGCTCCACCAGCAGCGGGAACTTCTCGCGCCCGAGCAGCTTCTGCTTCAGCAGGTAGGTCCCCAGCCGCATCGACTGACGCACGGGCATGCTCATGTGACCACCTCTCTCGAGAGCTCCTTCGGCACCGCGAACGCGATGTCCTCCACGACGTCGCCGTGCTCGCGGACGTGCACCGGCCCGAGGCCGGCCAGGCTCTGGACCACGTCGTCCACCAGGGCCGGGGGCGCGGAGGCGCCGGCGGTGATCCCGACCCGGCGGACGCCGGCCAGCCACGACAGCTCGACCTCCGAGACGTCGTCGACGAGGTGGGCCGGCGTGCCGGCGGCCTCGGCCACCTCGACCAGGCGCTGGGAGTTGCTGGAGTTCGGGGACCCGACCACGATCACGAGTTCGGTACGGGCCGCGACCTCGCGGACCGCCTGCTGCCGGTTGGTCGTGGCGTAGCAGATGTCGTCGGTGTGCGGTCCGGCGAGTGCCGGGAACCGCTCGCGCAGCACGGCCGCGGTCTCGGCGGCGTCGTCGACGGCCAGCGTGGTCTGCATGACGTAGGAGACCCGCTCGGGGTCGGGCACGCTCACCCGGGCCGCCTCCTCCGGGTCGGCCACGACCACCACGTGGTCGGGCGCCTCGCCGCGGGTGCCGACGACTTCCTCGTGGTCGTGGTGGCCGATGAGGAGCACGGTCCGGTCGGCGGCGGCGAACCGGCCTACCTCCCGGTGCACCTTCCAGACCAGCGGGCAGGTCGCGTCGATGACCCGGAGGCCGCGCTCCTCCGCCGTACGGCGGACGGCCGGAGCGACCCCGTGCGCGGAGAACACCACAACGCCGCCCTCGGGCACCTCGTCGGCCTCCTCCACGAAGACCGCGCCACGCCGCTCGAGCTCCTCCACGACGTGCCGGTTGTGGACGATCTGGCGGCGGACGTGGACCGGCGCACCGAACCGGTCGAGCGCCGACTCGACCACGTGGATCGCCCGCTCGACGCCCGCGCAGAAGGACCGCGGCGTCGCCAGGACCACCTCACGCTCCCCCACCGCCGCGGCCCACCGGTCGAGGACCGGCGCGGTGCGCCGGAGCGTCGCGAGGGCACGGACGGCTCGCGCGGGCAGCGCCGGCGACAGCAGCCGCTGCCGTGGGGTGTCGGTGACGACCCTCACCACCACGGTGGTCCCGTCCGGCGAGGCGAGCAGCGCGGACTCGGTGTCCACGGCGACCGCGCCCCGCGCCGCGAGCGCGGCCCGGTCCTGGGTGGAGTCGACGACCCGGCGCGTGGTCACGACCGGACCGACGTGGACCCGGAGCCCCGCCCGGCGCAGCTCGCCGGCCACGAGGGGCGCGGCGTGGCTGGGCATCGGGCCGCGCTCGCCGCGCACCTCGCCGGCCACGACCAGGTCGCCGGGGGCGACGTCCGAGGTGAGGGCGCCGGCCAGGCCGGCGACCAGGTCCGGCACGGGCAGGGACGCGCCGCGGGAGCGGCCGGTGCGGACCACGGGGACGTCGAGGCGGCCGCGGAGGGCCAGCCACTCGGTCCACAGCGGCGTCCGGACGACGGGGGCGGTCATGGCCGGCCCCCGCCCCGCTCACGGGCCACGTAGCGGCCGAGCGCCCAGATCGGGAAGACGATCCTGTAGAGCCGGTAGGAGATGTAGAAGTCGCCGGGGAAGCCGGTGCCTGTGTAGAGCAGCTCCTCCCAGCCGCCGTCCTCGCGCTGGGTGCGCAGCAGGTGCCGGACCCCGGTCTCGACCGCGGCCGAGTCCTCGCCGGCGGCCAGCAGGGCGAGCAGCGCCCAGGCCGTCTGGGACGGCGTCGACGCGCCGCGGCCCACCCGGGCCGGGTCGCGGTAGGAGCGGAGGTCCTCGCCCCAGCCGCCGTCGGCGTTCTGGTGCTCCTCGAGCCAGCGGACCGCACGCCGGATCGCTGCGGTGCGAGGGTCGACGCCGGCGGCCACGAGGGCCGGGACCACCGCACCGGTCCCGTAGACGTGGTTGGCGCCCCACCGCCCGAACCAGGAGCCGTCGGCCTCCTGGCCGTCGAGCAGCCAGCGGACGCCCCGCCCGCAGGGCTCGTCGGCGGCCCGCCCCTCGGCCGCGAGCATCTCGACCACGTGCGCCGTGACGTCGGCCGACGGCGGGTCGATGACGGCGCCGAAGTCGCAGAACGGCAGCTTCTCGGCCAGCGTGTGGGTGTTGTCGGCGTCGAAGGCGCCCCAGCCGCCGTCCTTGGACTGCATGCCGGTGGTCCACGCGACCGCCCGGTCGAGGGCGGCGTCCAGTCGCGGCTGGTCGGGGTGGCGGACGCGGCGCAGCGCCAGGACGATCTCGGCGGTGTCGTCGGTGTCGGGGTAGGTGTCGTTGGCGAACTCGAAGGCCCAGCCGCCACCGGGCAGGTCGGGGCGACGTACCTGCCAGTCGCCGCCGGCGGTGATCTGCTCATCCAGCAGCCAGTCGGTGGCGGCGAGCACGGCCGGGTCGTCGCCGGGGACGCCGGCGTCGAGCAACGCGGCGACGGCCAGCCCGGTGTCCCAGACCGGCGACTGGCAGGCCTCGAGCCAGCGGACCGGTCCTTCGGGTGTCTGCTCGTGCACGGTGAAGCCGTCGAGGCCCTCGATCCCGGCCCGCATCGCCGGGTGGTCCAGCGGGTAGCCCATCAGGTGCAGCGCGATCAGCGAGTAGACCCAGGGCGGCTGGATCCCGCCCCACCCGCCGTCGGCCTCCTGCCGGGCCAGGATCCACTCGGTCGCGCGCCGCATCGCGGCCTCGCGCAGCCAGCGGACCGGGCGCCGGGTGTAGGCATGCAGGACGGCGTCCAGCCGCTCGAAGACCCCCGCCAGGGAGGTGACCGACGACCGGGCCGGCCGTGCCCCCGTGCGCAGCTCGGCGGTGTCGATGTCGGCCGGACGCACGGGTCGCAGCGCGCTCACGATCGTCAGCGGCACGATCGTCTGCCGGGCCCAGCAGCCCCAGTTGTAGATGTTCAGCGGGGCCCACGAGGGCAGGAACACGATCTCCGGCGGCAGGTCCGGGCAGTCGTCCCACGACCACAGGCCGAACAGCGAGAGCCACATGTGGGTGAAGACCCGCGCCTGCTCGACGCCACCCGCGCCGCGCACGAAGCGTGCGGCGCGCTGCAGGTGCTCGGCCCGAGCGTCGTCGCCGGCCATCCGGAGCGCCACCCAGGCCTCGACGGTGGTCGACAGGTCGCCCGGACCGCCGTGGAAGGTGGCCCAGGAGCCGTCCTCGGCCTGTTGGGAGCGGATCCAGCGGGCGGTCTCCTCGTCGGTCCGCGCGGTGGCGATGCCGAGGAAGTGCCGGAGCATCAGGTCCTCGGCGTCCATCGTCACGTTGGTGACGAGGTCGCCCTTCCAGTAGCCGCTCGGATGCTGCAGCGACCTCAGGTGGCCGACGGCGGCCGCCAGCCCGGCCTCGGCATCGAGCCGGCTCTCCACCAGTGGCTGCTCCAGGGTCACAGGTCACGCTCCACGACGAACTCGGCGAGCTCGGCGAGCTCGGTGCGGTGGACCGGGTCGAGCTCCGCGCCGTCGAGGGCGCGCAGCGCCCGACGCACCCGGTCACGCGCCTCCTGGACCGCCCAGGCCCGGCCGCCCGCGCGCTCGACCAGCCCGGCGGCCGCGCGCAGGCTCGGCTCCGGGTCGCCGCCGGGAGGTGGCGCGGTGGCCAGCCAGGCGGCCAGCTCGCGACCGGCCGTGCTGCCGTGCTCGACCGCCCAGACGACGGGCAGGGTGCGCTTGCGGGAGCGGAGGTCGGAGAAGACCGGCTTGCCGGTCCGCTCGGGCCAGCCCCAGATCCCGAGCAGGTCGTCGACGACCTGGAAGGCCACGCCGACCTGGGCGCCGTAGTCGCGCAGCGCGGCGACCGTGCGCGGGCCGGCCCCGCCCAGCAGGGCGCCGAGCTCCGCGCTCGCGGCGATCAGGGCACCGGTCTTGCCGGCCACCATCTCCAACCCCTCGGCCAGGGTGACCCGGGTCCGGGTCTCGAAGGACATGTCGAGGACCTGGCCCCGGATCAGCTCCCGGGTGGCCCGGGCCAGCACCCGCGAGGACCGGGCGGCCCTCGGCGACGGCGACTCGTCGAGCACCTCGTGGGCCAGGGACAGCATCGCGTCGCCGACCAGCACGGCGGTTGCCTCGCCCCACACCGACCAGACGGTCTCGCGGTGCCGGCGCTCGGTGTCGCGGTCCATGAGGTCGTCGTGGACCAGCGAGAAGTTGTGCACCAGCTCCACGGCCACCGCGCCGGCCAGTGCGTCCTCGGCGGTCCCGCCGACCGCCTCGGCGGCGAGCATGACCAGGCTCGGCCGCAGCGCCTTGCCCGGGTTGGCCGACACCGGCTCGCCGTCGCGGGTGCACCAGCCGAGGTGGTAGGACGCGACCAGCCGGGTGTGCTCGTCGAGCCGCGCCACGGCCCGGCGCAGCGCCGGGTCGAGCAGCTCACGGCCCCGGCCGAGGCTGGTGACGGTGGTTCGGCCCGTGAGCTGGGCGGTCATGCGGTTGCCCCCAGCGCCGTGCGCTCGGTCCGGCGGCCCAGCACGGAGGCGACCGCGGCCTCGCCGCTACGGACCGCGCCCTCCATGGTCGCGGGCCAGCCAGTGTCGGTCCACGCACCGGCCAGGTGCAGGCCGGGCAGCCGGGTCGCCGTGGCCGGCCGCCACTTCCGCGAGCCCGGCGCGGCCCGGAACGTCGCCTGCGGCTCCCGAGTGACGAAGAAGTCGAGCACCCGCGCCGACCTCGACCGGGGCAGCAGCCGGCCGAGCTCGGGCAGCGTCCACTCGCGCAGCTCGGCCACCGATCGGCCGAGCAGCTCCTCGGCCGCGGAGAGCGAGAGTGCGAGGTACTGACCGGTGGCGGGGTCCAGCCCCGAGCCGGCGGTCCGGTCGAAGACCCACTGCAGCGGGCTGTCCACCGCGGCCACGAACGGCTCGTCGAGCACCGCGCTGTCGAGCACGACGTGGACGTTGACGATCGGGCTGCTGCCCAGCCGCGCGGACCAGCCCGGTGCCAGGTCCAGGGCGTCCCCGGGCAGCAGGTCCTCTGACACGGCGGGCCCTGTGGCCACGACGACGTCGTCGTAGGTCGTCGGCAGGCGGCCCACCCGGGTGCGGAGCTCGACCCGGACCCCGGCGGCCGCGAGGGCCCGCGCCGCGGCGTCACCGTGCAGCCGCTGCAGCGGGACCCGCACCCAGCCGATGTCGCCGGCGTCGTTCGACTCCAGCAGCCCCAGCTGGAAGACCGTCGCGGCGAGGGCCAGCGAGGCACGCTCGGCCGGCGCGTTCAGCGTCGCCACCCCGACCAGGTCCCACAACGCCTCGACCGCCCTCGGACCCTGGCCGCGCCGGGCCAGCCAGCGGCCGAACGACTCCTCGTCGACCGCCGGGTCGTCGGGGTCCACCGATCCCAGCGCGAGCGCGGCGCGGGCCGCGGAGACCCGGGCAGCCGGCGGCAGCCAGCGGTACGCCGCCAGCGCACCCGCCAGGTGCAAGGGCGCGGGGAGGGCCGAGCGGCGCAGCCGGGCCACCCGCGGTGAGGCGCCGCTGCGCACCGGGATGTCCATCCGCGGCTGCAGGGAGACCAGGTCGGACACCCCGAGCCGGTCGAGCAGCCGGCGGTAGGACGTGCAGCAGCGGAGGAAGACGTGCTGACCGTTGTCGACCCACAGGTCGCCGGCCCGGGACGAGCGGCGGAAGGAGTGGGTGAGGCCGCCGAGCCGGGGCCGCGCCTCGACCAGCGTGACCGAGCGGCCGGCGTCGGCCAGCCCGAGGGCGGCGGTGATCCCGGCCAGCCCTCCCCCGACGACGAGCACCGTGCCACCCGCCATCAGCCGACCCCCGCCAGCGAGGTGAGGGCGACCCGGGCCTTCTCGCCGACGCTGAGCGAGAGCCGGCGGTCGTAGACGATCGTGGGGTCGGCCTCGATCCGGGCCAGCAGCCGGTGGTAGATCCCGGCCATCGCCCGGCAGGACGCCGCACTGCGCCGGTCGAGGTGCGGGACCAGCCGCAGGCCGAGGGAGTACCAGTCCTCGGCCCGGGCGGCCGCGAACCTGAGGTACCCCGCCAGCCTGGCCTCCGGGTCGGCCAGCGCACCGATCTCGTCGAGGCACAGCTCGACGCCGTACCTCGCGAGCTCGTCGGCGGGCAGGTAGACCCGGTCGTTGCCGAGGTCCTCGCGGACGTCGCGCAGGATGTTGGTCTGCTGCAGCGCGATCCCGAGCTGGTCGGCATACTGCGGGGCGGCCACGTGGTCGTCGCTGCCGAAGATCGACAGGCAGAGCCGGCCCACCGAGCCGGCCACGCAGCGGCAGTAGCGCACGAGCTCCTCCACGTCGGCGATCCGCACCGGGCCGGCCACGTCCATCCCGACGCCCTCGACGAGCTCCTCGAAGGCGCTGAGCGGGACCGGGAAGCGGCGGGCCGCGTCCGCGACCGCGACGAGGACCGGGTCGTCGGAGTCGTCGAGGGCGACGAGGTCCTTGCGGACCTGCTCCAGGGCCGCGCGTTTGTCGGCCACCGGCAGGTCGCCGTCGCCGATGTCGTCGATCCGCCGGGCCAGTGCGTAGAGGGCGCACAGCGCGTCGCGACGGTCGGGGGGCAGCAGCCGGATCCCGTAGAAGAAGTTCTTCGCCTCGGTCCGCGTGATCTCCCGGCATCGCTCGTACGCCTCGCCGACGGTCCCGGCGACCGTGCCCGTGACGCTCATCGCGGCCTCCCGACCAGGCTGCGGCCCAGCAGGACGACGAGCCGCGCGGCCGTGCCCGGCCTGGAAGCACGGGCGCTGCGGGCCAGCACGTCGCCGTCGGTACGCCGGAGCGCGGCCGCCGTCGCCCGTCCGCCGGCGACGAAGCCCGCCACGCAGGGCCGGGCCCAGCCCTGCACCCGGTCGACGATGCCGGCCCCCGACTCCAGCAGCTCGGCGGCCTGCTCGACCTCCTCGCGGACCAGGGCGCGCAACGCGGGGCTCGCGGACGCGGCGTCGAGGTCGGTCTCGGGGACCCCATGGCGGCGCAGGTCCTCCTGGGGCAGGTAGATCCGGCCGGCCCGCCGGTCCTCGCCCACGTCCTGCCAGTGCTCGAGCAGCTGCAGGGCGGTGCACACCCGGTCGGACAGCGCCAGGGTCAGCGCGTCCGAGGCCTGGTCGAAGACACCGAGGACCAGCCGGCCGACGGGGTCGGCCGAGAGCCGGCAGTAGCCGCGCAGCTCCTCGAAGGTCTCGTAGCGGTTGACCGTCTGATCCATCAGGTTGGCGGCCACCAGGTCGTGGAAGGGCTTGGCCGGCAGGTCGTGGGCGCGCACCGTGATCGCCAGTCCGGCCAGCACCGGGTCGGTCACGGCGCCGCCGGTCCAGATCCGGCTCAGCTCGGCATCGAGCTCCTGCAGCTGCACCGTCCGGTCGCCCGCCGCGGAGTCGCCGAGCTCGTCCACGGTCCGGGCGAACGCGTAGAGGGCACGCAGGTCGCGGCGGTACCGGGCCGGAAGCACCCGGAGCGCGACCGGGAAGTTCTCCTGCCTCTCGAAGCGATCGAGGGCGAGCCGGGCCTCGTCCCGGCCGGCCCGGGACCGTGCAGAGACAACCACCTTTTCATCGTGGCCTGTGCCGGCGGCCGAGTCTGTGCCCCGGGAGCAAGCGATCGTCGGCCGGATTTGTCACCGACGTACAGTTCTGGTGGGCGGACCGGGCCGCCCGAGCCGTAGGTGATGGAGCTCGTGACCGTAACCGACGTCGACCGCGACCGCCTCGAGAGCGCTCTCCTGGCGCGGCTGCCGGGTCTCCTCGACGAGGTGAGCGCCGGGCTGGCGACCAACTGGCCGGACTACTCGGAGTTCCTGGCCACCGACCGGACCGGGGTGGTCGAGGCCGCCGGCATCTTCGTTCGCTGGCTGGCCGAGCTCTCCGGACAGCCGCCGCAGGGGTCGCCGGGCCCGGACGGCCGCGGGATCGGCCCCGAGGACCCGACCGTGCAGCTGGTCTTCGAGCAGATCGGCCGCCGCGAGATGCGGGCGGGCAACGACCTCACCCGGCTGCTCACGGCCTTCCAGCTCGGCGCCCGCGTCGCGTGGCGCCACGTCTCGGCCACCGGGCTGGAGCTCGGCCTGCGGCCCGAGTCACTGGCCACCCTGGCCGATGCGGTCTTCGGCTTCGTCAACCAGCTCTCGTTCGCCGCGGCCCGCGGCTACCTCGCCGCCCAGCTCGACGACGCCCGCGCCCTCGAGCGCAACCGCGAGGCGCTCGCCGACCTGCTGCTGTCCGGCCGGGCCGGCACCCCGGCGACCCGCGCGGCCGCCGTACGTGCCGGGTGGGCCATCCCCGACCGCCTCGCGATCGCGGTCGTCGATCCCGACGACGAGGCCGCCCGGCGGATCGTGGACCACCTGGGCGCAGAGGTCCTGCCGATCCGCAAGAAGCAGCTGCACGGCGCCGTGGTCCCCTACGACGGCTCGGCGGCCGACCGGGAGCACCTGCGCCGCGAGCTGCGCGGGGCCCGCGCGGTGGTCGGCTACCCGGTGGCCCCTGACGCACTGCCGCGCACCGTCGAGGTCACCCGGACCGCGCTCGAGCTGCACGGCGCGGGGCTCCTCCACGGGGACCCGGCCTTCGTCGACCAGCACCTCGACACGATCATCGTGTGGCGGGACCAGGCGGTCACCAACGTGCTTCGTGAGCAGGTGCTGGCGCCGCTCGACGAGGTGTCGCCCGGCGTCCGTGACCGGCTCGTCACCACCCTGCGCAGCTGGCTGCACCACCAGGGCGACGTGCAGGCGGTCGCCGAGGAGCTGAGCATCCACCCCCAGACCGTGCGCTACCGGCTGGGCCAGCTCCGCGAGCACTTCGGCGACGCGCTCGACTCACCGCGAGACCGCGCTCGCCTGTTCCTGGTCCTCGGCTGGCCACTCCCGCGCTGAGGCGCGCAGCTCGGCCAGCGCCCTGGGAACGGCGGCGGCGACGGCGTCCGCGTCGAGCAGAGCCGGGTCCGCGGCGATCCCGAACCCGAGCCGTCCC
Organism: Nocardioides sp.; assembly: GCF_036274455.1. Taxonomy (GTDB): domain Bacteria; phylum Actinomycetota; class Actinomycetes; order Propionibacteriales; family Nocardioidaceae; genus Nocardioides. Next base: position 15,788 of record NZ_DASUFR010000077.1, read on the forward strand.
GACCAGGCCAGGGCACCGATCGACGTCATCGCGCCGGGCGCCACCGGAAGGATCGGCAGCACGTGCCGGGTCTCGATGCCCAGCATCGTCAGCGCCGCCGGCGGGCCGGGCAGGTTCGAGACCACGGCGTGGAAGAACCGGCTGCCGTAGACCCTGCGCGCGAACCAGGCCGCGGCGGGCTCGGGAGCCAGGCGGAGCCCGGTGGAGACCACGAACCGCGAGGCGACCAGCCTCGTCGGCCGGCGCCGGCGCTGCGTGGCGCGGGCGACGTCCGCCAGCCGCTCGGCCAGCGGCCTGTCGTCGACGGGTACGTCGACCATCACCGAGCCCGTGGCGTTGCCCTGCCCGGACTCGCCGGACACCGGCAGCGCCTGGGTGAGTGCGACGCGGAGCCTCCCGCCGAGCCGGTCGGTCGCCGCGGGAGCGGCCTGCCGGATGCCCTCGCCGACCAGGGTGAGGACAACGTCGGTGACCCGGACGCCGTAGGCCCGGGCCACCTCGCGCACGTCGTCGAACCCGACCGAGGAGGCGCCGAACTGCCGGCGGGCCGAGCCCGAGGGCAGCTTCCGGGCGCCGCCGTCCGTGGCCAGCTGCGCCAGGCCGACGACGGTGGCTGCCGTCCGCTCGAGCGTGCGGCGTACTCCCCCCGGCTGCGACGGCGGGCGAGGGAGCTCGAGGATGGGCTGGAACAGGCGCAGCGTGTGGGCGACCGTGGCGAGGCCGTCGGCCATCGCGTGGTGGACCACGACGTAGACCGCCGGGCGGCCGTCGCCGATGTCGCGCACGACCACGAACCGCCACAGCGGCCGGTCGCGCGGGAGCGGCTCCGCCGCCGTCTCGGCGACCAGCCGGCGCAGCCCGGCCTCGCCGTCGCCGGTGTGCCGCTCGACCACGTGCCAATCGAGGTCGACCTCGGTGTCGACCCAACGGGGTCGCCGCCACCGGGTCGGTGGCGCGAGACGCTGGGCGAACCGGCGCCGGGGCACCAGTGCCTCGGCGACCAGGGTCCGCCACTCGTCCATGGTGGGCACCGGTTGCGACGGGGTCTCGAAGACGACGACGCCGCCGACGTGCTGGGGAGCCCCGGTCTCCTCGACGTGGAGGAAGAAGGCGTCGCTCGCGGGCACCACCTCGCCCTGGGCGGCCGGCGCGAACCAGCGCCACCAGGCGAAGGCCGCGCCGGCCCAGACGGGCACGAACGCGGCCGCGGCGTCGAGCACGTAGTGGTTGCCGGTCGCGAAGATGACGTACGCCGTGAGCAGCACGTGTGCCGCGCTCACCCACTGCAGCCACCGCGGCGCGCCGGCCCGGGCCAGTCCGTAGCTGACGAAGATCGCCCAGCCGAGGTGGAGTGACGGCATGGCGGCGAGCTGGTTCGAGGCGTCCACGACCCCGGTCCCCCACGACCCGATGGTGCCCCGGACCACCGTGTCGACGTACCCCTCGCCGAGGAGGCGGGGCGGCATGGTGGGCCACAGCCAGAAGACCGCGATCGCCAGCAGGTTGACCACGACGAAAACGTCACGGACGGGCCGCCACAGGTGAGGGTGGCGCACCCAGATCCACGCCAGCAGCGCGAGGGTGCTGAGCAGGTAGGTCCAGGCGTACTCGTAGTTGGCCAGCGTCGACAGCACGTGGTGCGGGGCGAGGGCGTCGTTGAGCCGGTGCTCGATGTCGATGTGGAGCCGGCCCTCGAGCCGCAGCAGCTGCTGGCCGTGGTGACGGGCAGCGGCACTCCGCTCGGGCGACTCGAGTGAGTCCACGAGGACGTAGACCCCGAAGAGGGCCAGCCCGAGGACGACCTGACCGGCCAGCCCGGGCCGATCGGCCCTGCTCCCGGACCCGGCAGAGCTCACCTGTTTGTCATAGCACGCTTCAGGTGGCGGTCACCGCGCGGTGGCCGAAGCTGAAGCGCAACCCCTCGATCTGGCGCAGCCGCGACCAGCCCCAGTAGGCGCATGCGGCCACCGAGAGCGCGGTGAGCAGGCCGCTGAACAGGCCGCGCGAGAAGACCCCGGCCGCGACGCCCCAGTGGAGCACCCCGAGGCTCATTCCGGCGTCGAGCAGCCGCGAGACGCCCCACAGGAGCGAGACCTGGACGAACATCCGGCGGACCCGCCGGTCCTCGGTCATCAGCACCGGCAGGTGCACGAAGTCCTGGGCGAGCCGCAGCGTGATCGGGCGGCCGACGAGTGCACTGCCGATGAACAGCGTCGCCATGAACACCGACCCGAGGACCGGCTGCAGGAGGTAGACGTAGACGCTCGACAGCGCCAGCGCGACCACGGTCCGGCCGACCAGCATGGTGATCGCCAGCAGGAGCACGCCGGGGACCCGGTCGACGGTCGCGATCCGCACGGCGACCGTCACCGCGCACCACCCGAGCACGGCGGCCAGCCCGGCTACGCCGCTCACGGTCACCATGAAGACGTAGAGCAGGAGCGTGGGCACGACCACGGTCTCGAGGAGCAGCCGGAGGCCCCGCCGGGCGGCTCCGGGGAGGTGGCCGAGATCGATGACGTGCTCGGCTTCCGCGGCCATGCCGACCAGTAAAACACCGGATCGCGGCAGCGTCAGATCCTCGTCAGATCTTCGCGTACTCGTGCCGGTCCTCCTCGCGGACCAGCCAGTCACGGACCGATGTCGACCCGCCCAACCCCCAGGCTCCGAGGACGATGAGCAGGCCCGCGCCTGAGACCGCCGCCAGGGTGCCCGGGTCGGTCGGGAACACCACCGGGAAGGCGAGGACCCCGATGGCGTAGCTGGCCAGCGGGTTGACCGCCTCCTTGGTGGCCACCGCCCAGGGCAGCGGGCCGTTGGCGAAGGCGACCTGCTCGAGGACCAGACCGACGAGCGTCGACGCGGCCAGGGCGTAGCCGACCCAGTCCCGTGCGGTGTAGCCGACGCCGTGGTCGACGAGGTCGGTGGCGGTGAGCTTGATGAACACCGCGGTCATCGCGAAGCACAGACCCGAGCAGCTGCCCGCGACGAGGAGCACGGCCTTCGGCGAGCCGAGCCGCGCGGCCAGCGGGATCGCCACCACGATCACCGCGACCACGGCCACGACGGCCAGAACCACCCGCGCGCGCGACGCCGCACCGTCCAGGTCGGTGACCTGGACGACGCCGAGCAGCAGCACCAGCCCGGCACAGATCAGGGCGGCCGACACCCAGTCCCGCGGCCGCGGCCAGCGACGCCGCTCGAGAGAGGCCATCGGCAGCGCGAAGAGCAGCTGCGTGGCCAGCAGGGGCTGCACCGACGCCACCGACCCGAGGTGCAGCGCGAGCGCCTGCACGAAGAACCCGACCAGGTTGACCAGCCAGCCCATCAGCCAGGTCGGGTGCCGGACCAGGCTTCCCATCAGCCTGGCGAGACTGCCCAGCAGCGACCTGCCGCGGCGGGTCGTGGTCCGCGCCGCGCGCTGCTGGAGGAATGCGGCCAGGGCGAGCAGGAACGAGGCCAGCACGCCGAGAACCGTGGCCACTCCCTGGGTGCTCATGGTGGTCCCTCAACGCCTCCCGACCGGACTTGTTCCCCGAACCGCGCGGACAGCCTCCGGAAGGCCCGCGGCGCCAGCGCACGCACGCTCGGCGCGACCGCCAGCCAGCGCGGCACCCAGGCCTCCGGCCTTCCGTGCCGCACCACGTCCAGCGTCACGGCGGCGACCCGCTCGGGATCGACCGGTCTGGGGAAGCGGCGGCCGTAGGGCCGGCCCCGGTTGTCGAAGAACGAGGTCCGCACCGCACCGGGCACGACCACGCTGACCGACACGCCCGAGCCCACCAGCTCCAGCCGCAGGCTCTCGGCGAAGGCGTCCAGGCCGGCCTTCGCGGCGGCGTACACCGCCTCGCCGGCCACGCCGGTCCGGCCGGCCACCGAGCCCACCAGGACGATCTGCCCGCAGTTCCTCGCGACCATGCCGGGAAGCACCGCCCGGGTGAGGGCGAGCGGGGCGACCAGGTCGAGCTCGACCAGCCTCCGCAGCTCACCGTCGCCCATGCCGGCGAACGGCCCGGACCACCCGGCGCCCGCGCCGGCCACGAGGATGTCGATCCTGCCGTCCACCGCGAGGGCCCGGTCGGCGAGGTCGCCGTGGCTGCCGGGCACGGCCAGGTCCGCTACCAGTGGGCTGCCGCCGGTCAGCCGGGCGACCTCCTCGGTGCGGGCGGCGTCGCGGCCGTGCACCAGGACCTGCGCTCCCTCGGCGGCCAGCCGCAGCGCCACCGCTCTGCCGATCCCGGACGAAGCACCCGTCACCAGGGCGACTCTCCCGCGCACGTTCACCACTGCCGACTCTAGGAGACTCCCGGCTCCAAGGCGTCGACGATACTAGAACCTGTTACAGTTTCGCGGCATGAGCGGCCCTCTCCCGGACGAGGCCGACGTCGTCGTGGTGGGCGCGGGTGGGGCCGGCATGTGCGCCGCCCTGGCCGCGGCCAAGCAGGGGCTGGACGTCGTCCTGGTGGAGCGCAGCGGCTACTTCGGCGGTTCGACGGCCCGCAGCGGCGGCGGGGTCTGGATGCCCGGCAACACCGCGCTGCGCAAGGCCGGACAGGTCTCCCCCGACGACCTGGAGCAGGCCCGCCTCTACCTGGACTCGATCGTCGGCGACGACGTGCCGAAGGTCCGCCGGGACACCTACATCGACCGCGGTCCGGAGGTGCTCGACTTCATCGAGGCGAGCACGCCGGTGCGGTTCCGGTGGGTGCCCGGCTACTCCGACTACCACCCCGAGGCGCCCGGTGGCCGCGCCGCCGGCCGCTCCTGCGAGCCGGTCCCGCTGGACGCGCGGTTCCTCGGTGCCGAGCTCGGCCGGCTGCACCCGCAGTACACCAAGGCGCCGGCGAACCTGATCGTGACGCAGGCAGACTTCCGCAAGCTCAGCCTGGGCCTGCGCACCTGGCGCGGCCCGGTGACCGTGCTCAAGGTTTTCCTCAACCGAGTGGCGAGCAGCCTGCTCCGGCGGCGGATGTACGCGATGGGCAACGCGATCGCGATCGGCCTGCGCAAGGGGCTCCTCGAGGCCGGCGTGCCGGTCCTCTACGACACCGAGCTGACCGGCCTGGTCCTCGAGGACGGCCGGGTGAACGGTGTCCGGGTCACCCACGACGACCGGCCCGGCGAGATCCGGGCGCGCCGCGGGGTGATCCTCGGCAGCGGCGGCTTCGAGAAGAACCTCGAGCTGAGGGTGAAGTACCAGCCGCACCCGGTCTCGGTCGACTGGACGACCGGCTCGCAGTTCAACTCCGGCGGCGGCATCCTCGCGGGCATCGCGGCGGGCGCGCAGACCGACCTCATGGACGACGCGTGGTGGGGCCCGACGATCCCGCTGCCCAACGGACCGTGGTTCTGCCTGTCCGAGCGCAACCTGCCCGGCTCGATCATCGTCAACCAGGCCGGGCTCCGCTTCATGAATGAGGCGCTGCCCTACGTCGAGGCCGTGCACGCGATGCACGCCGGCGAGGCCACCGGCGTCGGCCACGTGCCCAGCTGGATGGTGATCGACCAGCGCTACCGCAACCGCTACCTCTTCGCCGGCCTGTCGCCCCGGCAGCCCTTCCCGGGGCACTGGCTCGAGCACGGCGTGGTCAGGAAGGCGTCGACCATCGAGGCGCTGGCCGCCGGGATCGGCGTACCGGCCGAGTCGCTGAGGGAGACCGTCGAGCGGTTCAACGACTTCGCACGGCGCGGCGTCGACGAGGACTTCCACCGGGGCGAGTCGGCCTACGACAAGTACTACTCCGACCCCACGGTGAAGCCGAACCCCTCCCTGCACGTCATCGACAAGGCGCCGTTCTACGCGGTCAAGATCGTCCCGGGCGACCTCGGCACCAAGGGCGGGCTGGTCACCGACGAGCGGGCACGCGTGCTGCGGCCCGACGGCTCGGTGATCGAGGGGCTGTACGCCGCCGGCAACGCCTCGGCCGCGGTGATGGGCCACACCTACGCCGGCCCCGGGGCGACGATCGGTCCGGCGCTCGCGTTCGGCTACCTGGCCGCGGAGGACATCGCCCAAGGAGCTTCCCGGGCCGCCCACCAGGAGACCGCCTGATGCCGATCGACCCGGAAGCGGCCATCGGCGCACCCGTCGGCGAGCGGTCGTTCTCGTGGACGTCGAGCGACGTGCTGCTCTACCACCTCGCGATCGGTGCCGGGTCCCGTCCCGGCGACCACGTCGACAGCGCGGCCCTGCGGTGGACCACGGACGGCGCCGGGCTCCAGGTGCTGCCGTCGTTCGGCGTGGTGGCGCCGACGTTCCACGAGGCCGACCCGCCGGCGCTGGACCTCCCCGGCTGCGACATCGGCCTGTCCCAGGTGGTGCACGGCTCGCAGGCGATCACGGTGCACGCGCCGCTGCCGACGTCCGGCTCGGCGACGGTCCGGACGACGCTCACCGACGTGTGGGACAAGGGCACTGCTGCGGTGATCTGGCAGGAAGGGGTCGCCACCTCGGAGTCGGGCGAGGAGCTGTGGAGCACCCGGTCGTCGATCTTCGTGCGCGGCGAGGGCGGGTGGGGCGGACCGCGCGGGTCATCCGAGCGCGTCGAGCTGCCGGACCGGGGACCGGACGCGGAGACGGCCTACGACATCACCCCGCAGCAGGCGCTGCTCTACCGCCTGTGTGGCGACCGGAACCCGCTGCACTCCGACCCGGCCTTCGCCGAGGCGGCCGGCTTCCCGGCGCCGATCCTGCACGGGCTGTGCTCCTACGGCATCGTGCTGCGCGAGCTCACCACCGCGCTGCTCGGTGGTGATGCGACCGGGGTGGCCGGGTTCGCGGCGAGGTTCACCGGTGTCGTCCACCCCGGCGAGACGATCCGGGTGCGGGGCTGGCGGGACGGCGACCGGGTCGTCGGCGACGCCACGGTCGCGGCCGACGGCGAGCGCGACGGCGCGCCCGTGCTCGGCGACGTCGTGCTCACCCTCAGGTAGGCCCGAACCGGTCGGCGAGCGCCCCGGCCACCGCGGCCGGGGAGGGCATCACGGCGATCTCGCTCGCGACCTTCTCCGTGCCCCGTCGCAGCGTGTCGTCGGACAGCACCCGCTCCACGGCGCCGCGCACCGTCGTCGCCGTGGACTCCTCGGGTCGCAGCACCACGACGGCCCCGGCCCGGAGACCGCCCTCCGCGTTGCGGAACTGGTCCGCCGCCTGCGGTAGGCAGAGCTGGGGGACGCCTTGCGCCAGAGCACCCAGGAAGGTCCCGGAGCCGCCGTGCGAGACGACCGCGGTGCACCTGGTGAGCACCTCGGCCTGGTCGACCCAGGCCGCGACCTGCACATGGCGGGGCTGGTCCCCCAGCGACGCGGGGTCGACCCCGGGTCCGACGGCGACCAGGGTCGGCACCCCGAGCCCGGCGACTCCGGCGACGACCTCGCGCAGCAGGCCGGGCCGGTTGTGCACCGTCCCCAACGTGACGTAGACGAGCGGTTCGGCCGGCCGTGGGGAGGCGGACGCGGTCACTGGCCGCAACGGGTGCACCTCGGCGATGTGGCCGACCGGGGTGGCCTGGACCGACGCCGGGCAGATGTCGAGGTAGCCGTTTCGGAAGCAGCCGGCGTACGGCAGCGCGTCGAGACCGTGCGCCCGCCACAGGCCGCCCAGGCGCTCGCGGGTGTCGTCGAGGATGCCGACCGGCACCGCGGTGCCGAACGAGTGGGTGACGCTCGGCACCGAGCAGAGCGCCCCGACCAGTGGTGCGGCCAGCTCGGCGTGCTCGTGGACGAGCAGGTCCGGCTGCCACTCGCGGGCGAGCGGGAGCAGGTCCTCGACCATCCGCGGGGTCAGCGCCGACCCGAACATCCGGGGGAAGACGAACGGCGGACGCTCGGCGCCGGGGAGGGCCTCGGCCGGGCCGAGCACCTCGGCGCGGAGCGCCTTCTCCTCCGCGCCGTGCGCGCCGGCTGCGACCGCGTCGATCCCGGCCTCCTTGACCAGCGGCGTCGCCTGCGCGGCCGTGGCGAAGAGCACCTCGTGGCCGGCGTCCCGGAACGCAGTGGCGAGCTGGAGCATGGGGATGACGTGGCCGAGGCCGCTGGTCGAGGAGAACAGCACGCGCATGAGGCACTGTGTCAGAGGTGCGAGCGCGGTGACTACCGCACGAACGGTGCCACGAGGTCCACGAACCCGGCCGGGTCGTCGACCCACGGGAAGTGGCCGGCACCCTCCTGCACGGCCAGCTCGCCGCGCGGGAACAGCGCTGCCACCTCGGCCATCACCGGAGTCGGGTTCCCGGTGTCGCAGCCGCCGGCCAGCACCAGCACCGGGACGTCGAGGGCGGCGAGCGCACGTCGGGTGGCCCCGGGCTCGAAGGCACCGTCGGCGCCCCAGACCGTGGCCGGCTCCTCCAGCCGCCGCTCATCCATCCAGGCCTCGTACGCACGCGCCTCGTCGTCCCAACGGCCGTACATCAGCGCCGAGATCCCGCGCCAGTCGGCCTCGTCCACCGAGCCGGCCTGGACCCGCTCCAGCGCGGCCGCGGCCTCGGCGTACCACGGTTCCCCCGAGCGACGCCGGGCCATCGCGGTGCGCGCCTCGTCGGTGGTCTCGATGCCGACCCCCCGAGGACTGGGGGTCACGAGCAGCAGCCGCCTGACCCGCTCCGGGCGCAGCTCGGCGTAGCGGTAGGCGAGGTTGGCGCCGGCCGAGTGTGCCATCAGGTCGAGCCGCTCGAGACCGAGCTCGCGGCGCACGGCGTCGATGTCGGCGACCTGCCGGTCGCAGCGGTACGACGCCGGGTCGGCGGGCACGCCGGAGGCACCGGTGCCACGGAGGTCGAGCCGGGCGAAAGCCCGCTGCTCGGCCAGGCCGCCGAGGTCGCGCAGGTAGGCGGAGTCGAGCATCGGTCCGCCGGGCAGGCAGAGCAGCGGCCCTGCGTCGTCCGGCCCCGCGTCGTCCGGCCCTGTGTCGTCCGGCTCGCCGTGCAGGTGGAGGGCGAGCCGGGTGCCGTCGTCGGCCTCGACGTGCGTGACGGTCACGGGCGCCGCCCGACGACGTAGAGCCGCTGGGTGCTCTCTCCGCGGGTGGAGACCGGGCCGCGGACGTACCACTCGATGTCCCGCAGGCCGGCGGCCTCGGCCAGCGCCGCCACGTCGGCGGGGTCGTGCTGCACCACGTCGTGGTCGACCGGGACACCGAACCACTCGTCGACGTGACGCACCTCGGCGCCGGCGTGCAGGGCGACGATGAGCCAGCCGCCGGCGGCGAGTGGGCGGGCCAGCGCGGCCAGGGCGTCGGGCAGCTCCGAGGCGGCCAGGTGGATCAGGGAGTACCACGCGAGCACCGCCGACCAGCCGGGCGCGGAGGTCGGCCGCATCAGCTTGCGCAGGTCGCCCACCTGGTAGGCGCCGTCCGGGAACCGCCGCCGCGCCTCCTCGACCATCGCGGGCGAGATGTCGATGCCCTGGGCGTCGGCGCCGAGGTCGGCGAGGAACGCCGTGACGTGGCCCGGGCCGGAGCCGACCTCGACGACCGGCCCGCCGGCCGCGTGACCAGCGACGCGGGTGAGCAGCCAGCGCTCGAACGGCAGCCCGTCGAGCTCGTCGACGAGCTGGTCGGCGTACGCCGTCGCGACCGCGTCGTAGGTGGCCCGCACCCGCTCGTCGCGGGCATCGGCACCCGACGACAGGACGCTCTCCCGGTCGACGGTGGGCGCCGCGACCGCCACGGGTCCCGCGGCCTCGGGGACCTCGCCCAGCAGGTGGACCCAGCGGCTGTCGTGCTGGCCGCGCAGACGGGGCAGCTCGCGGACCAGCGGCTCGGGCCGGGCGGCCAGGCCGGCCAGCACCACCTCGACCCCACCGCGGTCGGCGAACGCGTGCAGCCGGTCGGTGCGTGTCTTCAGCTCGCCGGGTGCCTGGGCCCCACGCAGCAGCAGCACGGTGACCAGCGCCCGCTCCGCGTCGTCCAGCTCCAGCGCCTCGGACAGCAGCTGGTGGTACTTCAACGTCCGCCGGCCGGTGTCGGACCACACGATCCGGACCAGCTGGCGGTCCTTGAGCCGGCGCAGCGCCGCCTCGACCGTGGCCTCGTCGTAGTCGACCACGGGGTCGCGGCTGCTGGTCTGGTTGCAGCCGGTGCGGACGGAGGCCAGCGTCATCGGGTAGGTGGTGGGAACGGTCACCTGCTTCTCGAGGAGCACCCCCAGGATGCGTTGCTCCTCGGCATCGAGCTCGGGGAGAGGCACGGGGTCAACCTAGTAGGAACCCCACCTCGACCTCGTCGGGGTGCTGTCGCCGCCGGATCTCGCCGTTGCGGGGACATGTGAGCGATGTCACAGTGAGTTACTCGGATCCTGCCAATTTGCTGCCAGAGAGTCGGATCATGCGCCGGTCGTCATTAGTCACCCTCGTCCTCGCCCTTCTCGTCGCGCTCGGCGCCGGGCTGACCGCGGCGGCCGGGACGTCGTCCCCCAGCGCCGGCAGAGACCCGGGCCCACTCGACGTCTACACGGCGGCCGTGACGGCGGACCAGCTGTCCCTGCTCACGCAGGCGGGTGTCGACGTGAGCGAGCAGCGGCGGACCGAGGGTGCTGTCGAGGTCGACATGGTCCTGGACAAGGCCCAGGCCAAGGCGCTCCGGGGACACGGCATCGACCTGAAGCTCAAGCGGATCAAGGGCGGCCAGACGGTCCGGCAGTTCGCGGCCGCGCAAGCGGCCGGCGGCTTCAACGTCTGGCGCTCGTACGACGAGGCCGGAGGCATCCGCGACCAGCTCTACGCCGTGGCGCGCAAGAACCCCCAGCTGGTGAAGCTCGAGGTCCTCGGCCACACCGGCCAGGGTCGCGAGATCATCGCGGTGAAGCTGACCCAGGGTGCGCAAGAGGTACCGGACGGCGCCCGTCCCGCGGTCCTGTACAGCGCCACGCAGCACGCGCGGGAGTGGATCGCCACCGAGGTCGACCGGCGGCTGATGAACCACTTCATCAGCGCGTGGCGGGCCAACGACCGTGAGATCAAGAAGCTGCTCCAGAAGAACGAGTTCTGGTTCATCCTCGTGGCCAACCCCGACGGCTACCAGTACACGTTCGACCACGAGCGGCTGTGGCGGAAGAACCTGCGGGACAACAACGGGGACGGGGTGACCCAGGTCGGCGACGGCGTCGACCCCAACCGCAACTTCCCCAACCACTGGGGTTGGGACGAGGAGGGCTCGTCGTCGATCCCGTCGAGCGACACCTACCGCGGCCCTGCGCCCACGTCCGAGCCCGAGACCCAGGCCATGGTCGGGCTGCTCGACCGGATCAAGTTCAAGTTCCAGGTCAACTACCACTCCAACGGCCAGTGGCTGCTCTACGCCGAGGGCTGGCAGACCAGCACCCCCACGGCAGACGACCCGATCTACTACGCAATGTCCGGCAACCTCGACAACCCGGCCATCGCCGAGTTCCATCCGGGGCTGAGCTCCGACGTGCTCTACGTGACCAACGGCGAGACGACGGACTACGCGCACGCGAAGGACGGGACCCTGGCGTGGACGCCTGAGCTGTCCGCGGGCTGCGACGGTTGCAGCTTCGTCTTCCCGGACGACGAGGCGCTGGTCCAGGCCGAGTTCGAGCGCAACCTGCCGTTCGCGATGTCGGTGGCCCGTTCGGCGGCCGACCCTGACGACCCGAAGACGGTCACCGGGATCACGACGAAGCCTTTCTACATCGACAGCGAGGACCCCTACAAGAGGAGCAACCCGGGCACCCAGTTGAGCTTCACCAAGTCCTACGGCGACCCGCAGCCGGTCGCCGTGATCGCCAAGCGGAGCCTCGGCGCCGTGACGGTGCGCTACCGCATCAACGGGGGCCCGGTGAAGTCGGCACCGACGTCGGAGTGGCAGGGCGGGTCGAGGTACAAGCCGGCGTCCGTCTACTACCACCAGATGCGGGGTGTGGTCACCGGAACCGACCCCGGCGACTCGGTCGAGGTCTGGTTCGAGGGAGGCGGTCAGCGAAGTGCCTCCTTCACCTACCAAGCCGTGTGGGAGACCGGAAACCGCGTTCTTGTCGTGGCCGCCGAGGACTACACCGGCGCCTCGCCGGCACAGGCGGCCGATGGCCCGCACTTCGCCGGCACCTACCTGGCTGCCCTGGCCGCCAATGGCGTGGCCGCCGACATGTACGACGTCGACTCCGGTCGCTCGGCTCCTGATGCGCTCGGGGTGCTCAGCCACTACGACGCGGTGATCTGGGAGACGGGCAACGACCTCGTGACTCGCACGGCCGGTCGGCTCGGCGGCAACGTGGACCTGCTGGCGCTCGACGAGATCCTGCAGTTCCGCTCGTACATGAACGAGGGCGGCAGGGTGCTCTTCGCGGGCGACTCCGCCGGTCAGCAGTACACCACCAACGTCGGCAACCAGGTCTACGACCCGAAGGGCGAGATCGCATGCAGCCCGGCGCCGCCCCCAGGCACCGACCCGCGGCGGTGCCTGCCGCTGTGGGGTTCGTTCGGCGGTGGTGACCAGACCCACGACGTGCTCCAGTACTACTTCGGCGGCTACCTGGCCGTGCCTGCCGACGGTCTGGACGACAACGGTGCCGCGTTCGACTCGATCGGCATCGACGACCCGTTCGCGGGCCTCTCGTGGAGCCTCGACGACCCCGTCCCGGCAGGGAACGCCATCCGGCGGTCGTCGTTCATCTCGACGAGCGGCATCCTCCCGGTCGAGGAGTTCAAGCAGTTCGAGAGCTGGCCGTCCGCACGGTACGACAAGCCCGGCGGGCCGTTCGAGCCGCACACCGGAACCCACTACGTCTACTCGCAGATAGCCGATGTGTCCTACAAGAGGCTGACCCGCGAGGTCGCGGTGCCGGCGGCGGGCGGGTCGATGACGTTCTGGACGTCGTACGACACCGAGCCGGCATGGGACCACCTGTTCGTGGAGGCCCGGACGCCGAACCAGGACAACTGGACGACGCTGCCGGACGCCAACGGGCACACGACGACGGACACCGGTGAGAGCTGCAAGGCGGAGAACTCCGGTGGCTGGCGCACCTTGCACCCGCAGATGGACCACTACCAGACCCAGGATGGTCTCTCGACGTGCACGCCCACCGGCACCACAGGCGCGTGGAACGCCACCAGCGGCAACTCGGCCGGTTGGCAGCAATGGAGCATCGACCTGGATGCATACGCCAACCAGACCGTCGAGATCTCCATCGCCTACGCCAGCGACTGGGCCACCCAGGGCCTCGGGGTGTTCCTCGACGACATCGCGCTCCCCGACGGCACCAGCACCTCGTTCGAGAGCGGTCTGGAGGGATGGACGGTCACCGGACCGCCCACTGGCAGCGCGCCGAACGCGAACAACTTCATCGCCACGGACGCGTCCAGCTTCCCGGTCGGGAACACCATCGCGACCCCGCACTCCCTGTTGATGGGCTTCGGGCTCGAAGGGGTGCCCGCGGACGAGCGCGACGCGGTGATGGGACGGGCACTCGACCAGCTGCTCGACTGACGCTTGAGCCGGGCCGCCCGCACGCCGAGCGGGCGGCCCGGTCAATACTGGCCGCATGGGCGTCATGGACGGCTGGGAACCGGGCGAGCACACCGCGAGCGGCGTCACGCACGCGACGTACCGCAAGGGCACCGGACCGGGCGTCATCGTCATCTCCGAGCTCCCGGGGATCACCGAGGACGTGCTCACCTTCGCCGGTGAGGTGGTGGCGCAGGGGCACACCGTCGTCCTGCCGCACCTGTTCGGGCACGCGCCGAGCCCGGACTCCGCCGTGGCGACCATGCGGTCGCTGCGGCAGGCGTGCGTCAACAAGGAGTTCAACAAGCTCAGGCTGCGCCAGACCTCGCCGATCGCCGACTGGCTGCGCTCGCTGGCCCGCGAGCTGCACGCTGAGCTCGGCGGGCCCGGTGTGGGTGCGCTCGGCATGTGCCTCACCGGCGGCTTCGCGCTGGCGATGATGGTGGACGAAGCGGTGGCGGCGCCGGTGCTGGCCCAGCCGTCGCTGCCGTTCGCGATCGGCAAGGCCCGGGCCGCGGACCTCAACCTCTCCGCCAGCGACCTGCTCAAGGTCAAGGAGCGCGCCGCGGCGGGCTGCCAGGTGCTGGGGCTGCGCTACGCACAGGACATGGCGACGGGCACCCGGTTCGAGACGCTCAGCCGCGAGATCGGCGACGCCTTCATCCGCGTCGAGTTCCCCGGCCGCAAGCACTCGACCCTGACCGTGCACCGCCAGGACGAGGCCGTGGAGCGGGTGCTGGCGTTCTTCCGGGAGAAGCTGCTCACGAGCTGAGGATCAGCCCGCTGGTCGGGACGCCGGTGCCGGCGGTGACGAGCACGTGCGGCACGTCCGGGAGCTGGTTGACCGACGTACCCCGGAGCTGGCGGACCGCCTCGGCGATGCCGTTCATGCCGTGGATGTAGGCCTCGCCGAGCTGGCCGCCGTGGGTGTTGAGCGGCAGCCGGCCATCGACCTCGATGGTGCCGTCGCGGACGAAGTCCTTGGCCTCGCCCCGGCCGCAGAAGCCGAGCTCCTCGAGCTGCATCAGGACGTAGGGCGTGAAGTGGTCGTAGAGGATCGCCATCGGCATGTCGTCGGGGGCGAGGATCGACTGCCGCCACAGCTCGCGGCCGACCACGCCCATCTCCGGGATGCCGATGTCGTCGCGGTAGTAGGACGTCATGACGTACTGGTCGGCGCCGCTGCCCTGGGCCGCGGCCGTGACGACCGCAGGTGCCTGACGCAGGTCGCGGGCCCGCTCCACCGACGTGACGACCAGCGCCACCGCGCCGTCGGACTCCTGGCAGCAGTCGAGCAGGTGCAGCGGGTCCACGATCATCCGCGAGGCCTGGTGGTCCTCCAGGGTGATCGGCTTCTGGAAGAAGAACGCGCGGGGGTTGGTGGCGGCGTGGCGCCGGTCGGCCACCGCCACCCGTCCGAAGTCCTCGGAGGTGGCGCCGTAGTCGTGCATGTAGCGCCGGGCCTGCATCGCCACGGTCGCGGCCGGCGTCCCGAGCCCCATCGGGTAGGTCCACGCGTTGTCGAGGCCGTTGGTGTTGACCTGGGTGGCCGCGGCGAGGGAGAACTGCCCGAACCTGGACCCCGACCGCTCGTTGAAGCCGCGGTAGCAGACCACCACGTCGGCGACGCCGGTCGCCACCGCCATCGCCGCGTGCTGGACGGTGGCGCAGGCGCCGCCGCCACCGAAGTTGACCCGGCTGAAGAAGCGCAGCTCCGGCACACCGAGCTCGCGGGCCACGGCGATCTCCGACGACGTGTCCATGGTGAACGTCGTGAACCCGTCCACGTCGTTCGGCGTCAGCCCGCAGTCGGTCAGGGCCGCCCGCACCGCCTCGACCGAGAGCTGGAGCTCCGAGCGGCCGGAGTGCTTGGAGAACTCGGTGGCGCCGATGCCGACGATCGCGGCCTTCCCGGACAGCGTCATGCCCCATCACCCCGGCTCGTGACCGCAGCCATCGCCTGTCGAGCCCGTCGAGACCCCCGCAGCGCAGGCTGGGAGCCGACCCCGCGGACATCTCGACAAGCTCGATGAGCGGTGGTCCAGCCCCAGCGGACCTCACCCCGCGCTCGATGAGCGGTAGTCCGGTCCCGGCAGGTCCTCGGATGCTCGGTCACACCGCCACCTTCACGGTGCCGGTCACGTGGTCGCCCAGCGACACCCGGCCCACGACGTCGATGGTCGCGATGCCGCCCTCGACCGAGGTGACGGTGCCGCTGAAGGTGAGCGTGTCGTAGGGGTGCGCGGGCGCGCCGAGCCGGATCGCGATCCCCTTCAGCTCCGCGTCGTGGCCGGCCCAGTCGACGACGTACTTCTCGACCAGCCCGTTGGTTGTCAGGATGTTCATGAAGATGTCCCTGGACCCGGCGGCCTGCGCGGCGTCGCGGTCGTGGTGGACGTCCTGCCAGTCGCGGGTGGCGATCGCGGTGCTGACGATCGTGGTCGGCGTCAGCGGCAGGCTCCACTCCGGGACCACCTGGCCCGCCTCGAGCGTCCTCATCGCCCCTCCCGGACCGCCGGGCGCCAGACCGGCAGGGTGAGCTCGTCGTCGATCTTGTTGAAGTCGACCCGCAGCGGCATCCCGATCTCGATCTCGTCGTCGGCCACGCCGACCACCTCGCCCACCATCCGCACACCCTCGTCGAGGTCGATCAGGGCGATGACGATCGGCAGCTCCTTGCCCGGGACCGGCGGGTGGCGGTGCACGACGTAGGAGAAGACCGTCCCGGTGCCGGCGGCCACGTCGTAGCCGCGGTCGTACGCCGAGCAGGACCGGCAGGCCGGACCGGGCGGGAACCGCTTCGCGCCGCAGGCGTTGCACCTCTGGATCCGGAGCTCACCGACCCTGGTGCCGTCCCAGAAGAACTGCGAGTCCCGGTTGACCATCGGCCGCACGGTCATGGGCGGTCCCTCGGGACGAACTTGAGCACCCGGAAGAGCATGGTCGCGACCACCTCGCTCTGTCCGTCCGGGGTCGCGACGTACCAGGTGTTGCGCGAGGTCACGAAGTAGCCCTCGCCCATCGCGGTGCTCTTGGGGCCGGTCACCGACTCCAGGGCGCTGGTGACCCGGAGCCGCTCGCCGACGCGGACGTAGCGCTCGTAGGTCTGCTCGCAGTTGGTCCCGAGCACCGCGGGGTAGCCCTGCGCGGTGAGGAACTCGGTCATCCGGCTCAGCGGGTCCTCCGGCGGCCGACTCCGCCCCAGCCCCGGCATCGTCCACACCTGCGCCATCGACGGCGGTGCCTCGCCGTGCCGGAACCGCTCGTTGTCGTAGCCCATCGCGTCCAGCCAGGTCCCGATGGTTGCCTGGTTGACCTCGTAGGGCGCCACCGACTCCGATGCCTCGCCGAGCGCCTTGATCCGCTCGGCCTCGGCCATGATCCGGGCGTGCCGGTCGGTCACCGGGGCACCCGCGGGAGGCCGAGCCCGAACATCGCGATCAGCTCGCGCTGCACCTCCTGGACCCCGCCACCGAAGGTGAGGACCAGGTTCCGCTTCTTCTGGCCGTCGAGGTAGGCCATCAACCGCCCCGTCTCGTCGTCCGCCGGATCGCCGTAGCGGTGCACGACGCGGGTCAGCTCGTCGAGCAGCCCCTGCACCCGGTCGGCGGCGAACACCTTCGACGACGACGCGTCGCCGACGGAGATCTCGCCCGCCTCGGCCGCGCGCGCCACCTCCCAGTTGAGCAGCTCGTTGACCCGGAACGCCGCCGTGACCCGGCCCATCAGCTCGACCACGTCCGGCCGCTCGCTCACCCCCGCCTTGGTGGCCCAGTCGAGGACCCGGTCGCGCAGTCCCTCGATCCGGCCGGCCGGGCCCAGCATCACCCGCTCGTGGTTGAGCTGGGTGGTGATCAGCTTCCAGCCCCGGTTCTCCTCCCCGACCACCATGTCGGCCGGCACGCGCACGTCGTTGTAGTAGGTCGCGTTGACGTGGTGGGCGCCGTCGGCGGTGATGATCGGCGTGTGTGAGTAGCCGGGGTCGGTGGTGTCGACGATGAGGATCGAGATGCCCTCGTGCTTCGGCGCGTCCGGGTCGGTGCGCGCTGCCAGCCAGACGTAGTCGGCCTGGTGGCCGCCGGTGGTCCACATCTTCTGGCCGTTGACGACGTAGTGGTCGCCGTCGCGCCTCGCGGTGGTGCGGAGCGAGGCGAGGTCCGTGCCGGCCTCGGGCTCGGAGTAGCCGATCGCGAAGTGCACCTCGCCGTCGAGGATCCGCCTGAGGAACAGGTCCTTCTGCTTCTGGCTGCCGTACCTGATCAGCGTGGGCCCGACCGTCTGCAGCGTCACCGCGGGCAGGTGCACGTCGGCGTAGTGCGCCTCGTTGGCGAAGATCGTCTGCTCGACCTCGCCGAGCCCGTGGCCGCCGTACTCCTTCGGCCAGCCGACGCCCATCCAGCCGTCCCGGCCCATCTGCCGCACGATCCGCTGGTAGCTCTCGCCGTGCCGGTCGAGGGCCAGCTCCTGCTCGTCGTACTGGCCGGCGAGGCCGGCGAAGTAGGCGCGGAGCTCGTGCTTGAGCCGGCGCTGGTCGGCGGTGAGCTCGAGGTTCTTGCTGGTCGGGTCCTCGACCGGCACCGCGTCGGCCCGGACGTCGAGGAGGTGGGTGATGTCGGTGACCCAGCTGAAGTAGTGGTGGAGCGGGTAGGTCTGGTCGACGCCAACGCCGCCGTGCAGGTGGTGACAGGTCCGCAGCGCCTGCGGGGCCTCGGTGCACGTCCAGTACGCCGCCACCGCGAGGTCGTCCGCGGCGTCGAGCGCCTCGTCGATCCGCCAGGCGGCGTTGCCTGCAGCAAGGTCGAGGGTGCGCGAGGCGATGTGGACCTCGGCGATCTGCATCGCGACCGCCTGGAACTCGGCGAGCGAACGGCCGAACTGGGTGCGGTCCTTGACGTAGGACGCGGTGAGGTCGCGGGCGCCGGTGACGAGTCCGGCGGCCGTGAGGCAGAGGCCGGCCGTCCACAGGTCGTGCAGCGTCCGGGCTGCTCCCTCGACCACCTCGGCCCGCGCGCCGTCGAGGACGACGGTGTGGGTCGTGGTCCGGGCGCTCGAGCCCGACTCGAGCAGGGTCACGCCCGGGTCGCTCAGGTCGACGAGAGCGACGACGGCCGCGCCGTCCTGCTGGGCGGTCACGAGCAGGTGGGTGGACTCGGCGGCGTAGGTCACCGCGACCTTGCGGCCGGTGACCGTGCCGCCGACGAAGGTCGTGGAGCCGAGGTCGCGCACCGCCGCGGTCAGGACCCGGTCACCGGTCACGACGCCGCGGAGGAGCTCCTGTTGCTCGGGGGAGCCGTGGCGCGCGAGCGTGAGCACGCTGCAGCACAGCGTCTCCCAGACCGGGAGGTGCCGGGCCCGGGCGCCGGTCTCGCGGAGCAGGATGCCGACCTCGGGGAGGCCGAGCCCCTCTCCGCCGTACGCCGCCGGGACGGCGAGCCCGAGCAGTCCGGCCTCGGCGAGCTCGGCCCAGCCGCCGTCGCGGTCGAGGACGTCGGCCAGGACCGACGTCACTGCCGCGAGCGACTCCGCCTTGTCGAGCACGGACTTGTCGAGCACGGAAAAACTGTAACGTGTTCTAGATCGGAGGACCATGTCCTCAGGCCGGGCGCGACTCCCCGGACGAGTGGTCGATGCGGGAGCGCTCGGCCGCGAGCAGCCGCTGCCAGATGTCGACGACCGCGGCGTCGCGGCCGGCGATGTCCCGCTCGAGCAGCTCGATGCGCAGCGCGGCCTCGCGGAAGCGGCCCGCGTCGATGGCGTCGCGCACGGCGTCGAGCTCGTTGAGCGCGCGGTCCGCAGCTGTGCCGTCCATCATGGCGCCCACCTCCCCGCGGAACAGACCTGCACCTTCCCTGTGACGAGGATCGCAGCCACCTGGTTCACCTCGCAGGGGTTTTCCACAAGGCGCCAAGTGACTCGCCGGTAGGTTTGACAGGTGTCATTCCCGTCGTTCCGGACTCGGGCACTGCTCTATGCCGCGCTGACCGCCAACGCGATCCGGCCCCTGCCGGGGTTCCGGGCCGGGGTCCCGTCGTTCTTCGCGGGCTGGATCACCACCGAGCTGGCCCCGCACTGGCTGGCCGTCACCGCGGCCGACGCCGCGACCCACCTCTCCGAGAAGCGCCGTGACCCGGTGGCGCTGACCCTGGCCGGGGCGACGGCCGCCGGCCTCGGCTACCTGATCCACCAGGCCCAGCGCGACCAGCACACCGCCGAGGCGGCGCTCACCGCCGCGCTGGGCGCCGAGTACGGCGAACGGCTCGACCGGCTGCCGACCCCCGCCGACCAGCGGACGCCCTGGCGGACCCTGGTCAACCCGTTCCACACCTTCCGGCACCCGCGGGTCCCGATCCGCGTCGAGCGCGGCATCGCGTTCGGGCCGGCCGGGCGTCGCAACCAGCTCGACATCTACCGGCCGGCCGAGGACGTCGAGAACGCGCCGGTGCTGCTCCAGGTCCACGGAGGCGCCTGGATGCTCGGCAAGAAGGAGGAGCAGGGCATCCCGCTCATGCAGCACCTGGCCGCCAAGGGCTGGGTCTGCGTCGCGATCAACTACCGCCTCTCACCGCGCGACCCGTGGCCCGCCCAGGTCGTCGACGTGAAGAAGGCGATCCACTGGATCCGCGACAACATCGCGTCCTACGGCGGCGACCCGGACTACATCGCGATCACCGGCGGCTCGGCCGGCGGCCACCTCGCGGCCCTGACGGCGCTCACGCCCAACGCGCCGGAGTGGCAGCCCGGCTTCGAGGACGCCGACACCTCGGTCCAGCTCGCCGTGCCGCACTACGGGGTCTACGACTTCGCCGGCTCGACCGGGACCGAGGCGGCCACCCAGCTGCGCGACCTGTTCCTGGCGAAGTGGGTGATGCAGACGACCTGGCAGGACGACCCGGAGGTCTACGAGGACGCCAGCCCGATCCTGCGAGTCACCCCGGACGCACCCGACTTCTTCGTGCTCCACGGCGCCCACGACACGCTGGTGCCGGTCGACCAGGCCCGGCAGTTCGTGGCCCGGCTGCGCGAGGTGTCCAAGCGGTCGGTGGTCTACGCCGAGCTCCCCGGCGCCCAGCACGCCTTCGACATCTTCCCGTCGGTCCGGTCGGCGCACGTCGTCCGCGCCATCGACCGCTACCTGCACTGGCACTGGAACCAGTACCGCCGCGAGCGCGACCCGGCCACGCCCTGAGGTGGGCGTCAGGGTCGGCGTCGGGTGAAAACCTGATGTGCTTAGGGGTAGCTCAGGAGGATCCTCGGGAGCATGACCCCTTCCGCCGACCCCGCCCCCGTCACCGTCCGGACGCTTCGACCGCGCCTCGACGACGACACCCTGCGTGCCCTCCGTCGAGCCCGGATCCGTCGCCGCAGGCGCACCCAGCGCATCCTCACTCGGATCTGAGGATGCCGGTCACTCCCGATAGGGAATGCGCCCGATGCCCCGCACCACGTCTTAGGAACAGTCTCCAACCATGAGCCCATTCGCCGCAGCACCATCCCTGGCCGTCCGCCTGCTCGGCCCGTCCGAGGACGAGCGCCTCACCAGGGCCCGGCACCACGCCCGCATCCGCGCTCGCGCCCGTCGCCAACGAGCCCGCCGGTAGACCAGCGCCGGCCGGCCGCCGGCACGGCGTGACCCGGTGACCGCCCTACGTGGTCCCCGCCGCGCCACCTGGGTGGTTGCCCCGATGCCGAAGGCGTGGCTCCTCCGTCAGGTTGTGCGCATGCCCCCGTTCTCTGCGTCTCCTGAGACCACCAACCGGCTGATCCGACCGCTCATAGACGACGACCTGCGCCGCGCCCTGCGCCACGCCCGCACCCGCCGCCGGTACCGGCGAGCTCAAGGGGTGCTCACTCGGTTCTAGCGCGGCAGCCCGAGGAGCCGCTCGCCGGCCACGTTGCGCAGGATCTGCGTCGTACCGCCCGCGATCGACAGGCACCGGGTGTTGAGCAGCTCCCACACGTCCTCGCGCTGATCGGCGGACGGGGCCACGAGTCCGTCGCCCTGGAGCTCGACGACGAGCTCGGCGCTGTCCTGGCGGTTGCGCACGCCGAGCAGCTTGGCCACCGAGGACTCCGCGCCGGGGCTCCGACCGGCCAGCGAGCGCAGGGTGGTCCGGACGCCGAGCAGCGCGCATACCGTGGAGAGCGCCACGGCCCGCCCCACCCGGGCCCGCTGGGTCTCGGTGAGGTCCAGGTCCGCGGCCAGGACGAGGGCCCGCTCGGTGCTCCTGGAGAGCCGGGTCGTCGCCATCGCCACCCGCTCGTTGGCCAGCGTGGTCCGGGCCAGCCGCCAGCCGTCGCCGAGCCCGCCCACGAGGCAGTCGTCGGGGACGAACACGTCGTCGAGGAACACCTCGTTGAACAGCGCCTCCCCGGTGATCTCGCGCAGCGGCCGGACCTCGATCCCGGGCGACCTCATGTCGACCAGGAAGTAGGAGATGCCGCTGTGCGGCGGCACGTCGGGGTCGGTCCGGGCCAGGCAGATGCCCCAGTCGGCCCGCTGGGCCACCGAGGTCCACACCTTCTGCCCGGTGAGCCGCCACCCCCCGTGCACGCGCTCGGCCCGGGTGCGCAGCGACGCCAGGTCGGAGCCCGACCCCGGCTCGGAGAAGAGCTGGCACCAGACCAGCTCGCCGCGCAGCGAGGGGAGCACGAACCGCTCCCGCTGGGCGTCGTCGCCGTGCTCCAGGATGGTCGGCAGAGCCCAGCCTGCGATCACGATGTCCGGCCGCGTCACGCCGGCGCGGGCCAGCTCCTGGTCGATGACGACCTGGGTGACCGCGTCGGCGCCGAGGCCGTACGGCGCGGGCCAGTGCGGGGTGAGGTAGCCGGCCTCGACCAGCGCGGCCCGGCGCTCGGCCTCGGGCCGGCCCGCGATCCGTTCAGCGCTGGCGCGCACGCCGGGCCGGATGCCCTCGTCGCGACCCCCGAGGTCCACTTCTACCAGCCGTCGCGCGCCCGCGACCGCTCGGCCGGTGAGGCGAAGAGCCGCCGCGTCCGCGTCGCCGGCCAGCCCGCGCAGGGCCAGGGCCCGCCGCAGGTAGAGGTGCGCGTCGTGCTCGTAGGTGAACCCGATCCCGCCAAGGACCTGGATGCACGACTTGGCGACCTCTACTGCGCCGTCGAAGCAGGTCACCGCGGCCACGTCGGCGGCAAAGGCCCACTGGCCGTCGTCGCTCCCGCCGGCGGCCGAGGCGACGTCCCAGGCCGCCGCTGTCACGGCCTCCGCGGTCTCGAGCATCTCCGCGCACAGGTGCTTGACCGCCTGGAAGGCCCCGATCTTCTGGCCGAACTGCTCGCGGACCTTGGCGTGCTCGGCCGCCGTCTCCAGGCACCATCGAGCCACGCCCGCGGCCTCGGCCGCCGCCAGCGTCAGGGTCGTGCGGTGCAGCCGCTCGTCGGGCTCGGTCGCGGGGGTCGCCGACCCGAACCTGCGGCTCAGGTCGATGCCGAGCCGGGGCTGTGCCGAGGTGATCTCTCGCAGCGCGCCGTCCGGGCCCAGAACGTGCGTGGCGCCGGCCAGGTCACCGACCACGCCCGAGGGGTACGGGATCGCGACCGCTGCGCCGGCGCCGAGCCCGGGGTCCGGGGCGACCAGGCTCGCCACCGCGGTCGACAGCAGCGGTCCGGGCACCAGCTCATGGGCGCACGCCTCGAGGGCGACCGCCTGGTCGAGGACCGAGCCACCTCCGCCGCCGTACTCCTCCGGGAGGCCGATCGTCGCCACGCCCATCTCGACGCAGGCCTTCCACGTGTCGGCGAAGGTCGCCTCGGCGTCTCCCTCGGCGTCCCGGACGACCGCGCGGCCGCCGAGCGAGGCGGCCCACTCGCGCAGGCTGCGCGCGAGCTGGACATGCTCCTCGGAGATCCCGATCGACATGCGTGTCCTTCCGAAACTAGAACGTGTTTCAATTCTAGCTGGTTCAGACTCCCAGTGCGACGAAGGCGGCAGCCGTCGCCTGGCTGACCACGTCGCCGGCCGAGCGCTCGCGGACCCGCTGCATCACGACGCCGAGGTCGTCGACGTCGTCGAGGCCGGAGTGCACGTGCACCATCAGCTCTGCGGTGGCCTCGTCGTTCACCGGCGCCACGCTGGAGAGGACTCCGGCCGTGCCCATCGACATCAGCGCCGTGGCCAGGCCCAGGAGCTCGTTGGCGCCGACCGGGACCAGCACGCCCGAGTCGCACGCCGAGAGCACGAACCGTCGCGGCGCACGGCGTAGCCGCTCGAAGTCGTGGACGGTCAGAGGTCCGTCGTCCAGCTCGAGCGCCGAGAACATCGGGTTGTCGGCACGGAACCGGCCGTGCGCCGCCACGTGCACCAGCGCCGCTCCGTCCATGGCACGCAGGCACGCGTCCACGGTCGCGGCGCCGTCGCGGAGCACAACTGCGCCCGGATGCTCCGCCGCCACGATCGGCACCTCCGCGCCGCCCGAGACCAGTCCGGGGCCGACCACGAGCACCCGGCCCGAGCGTCTGGCGCGGCTCGCGCGGGCTCGCAGCCAGGACGCCGCCGTCGGCACGACCGACACCGGTAGCTCCGCCAAGGCCGGAAGCAGTCCCCAGGGCACCGCGTGCAGTGCCGCAGACGGCGAGACGACGACCGGGCCCGACGCCAGCAGCCTGACCACCGGACCGAGGAGAGCCCCCTGCAGCCGGGTTCCGGCGTCGGCGAGTCGAACCGGCCTGCCCCGCGCGGCTTGGCGCAGGACGAAACGCGCCGAGTCGACCGCGGCAGTGGCTTCCGCCGCGCTGCCGACGACGAACGCGCGGACCTTCCCACGGGTGACCGTGACGGCGCGCAACGTGCCGTCGACCTCGAAGAGCTCGACGAACGCCGCGTCACCGACCTCGTCGACCAGCCGTGCCACGTCCACGCCGGCTCGGACCTGCACCTCGCCATTGCTCGCCCCGACCAGCCGGCGTCGATGCTGGATCGCCTTCTCCAGCCTGGCCCGCTCGCGCTCGAGCTTCTCCTTCGGCTCCTCCTCGTCGCGAACCTCGGCCAGCTTCCGGTCGTTCGCCCGCAGCGCCGCGAACAGCCCGGCCAGCTCTCGGTCCTTCGGGAGCGGTGTCCCCGGAGCGGCCAGTGCTGAGGCGCGCCACCGCTCGCACCACCACAGCTGAGCGCGCGGCCGGGAGTCCGCCGCACGGGACAGCGCCAAGCGCGCGAGCTCGTCGCCCTGGACGGACGCCAGCGCCCGAAGCTCGGTGCTACCGAGCGTGGTCCGATAGTCATCCAGCGCATCGAGACCTTGGCGGCAGGCGTGCCAGACGCCACGGTCGCTCCCTCGTTGCTGTTGGTCGAGCGCCCTGGCCAGCCATGCGGTCGCGCGCACGAGGCCGGACGGATGGCGCCGGTAGCGGCCCGCGGCGTCCCAGAGCGGTGTGGCGTCGCGCCCGGTGTCGACGGTCGCGCGACCGGCCAGGAGCCAGGCGACCGGCGCGTCCTCCGAGCGCGCGGCCTCCAGTCGGTGGGCGACGAGGGTGGCGTCATGTGCCAGCGTTGTCCCCCGGAAGCCGGCACGGCGGCGTGATCCGAGCACGACCAACTGGGCCCGCGCCGTGGCCACTTCCCTCCCCTGCTGCCGGAACCGGTCTCGTGCGGAGCGGGCCGCCTGAGACGAGGCCCCGGTGTCTCCTCGAGCCAGCTCCGCGAAGGCCAGGGACAGCTCGAGCTCGGCCCGGTTGGCCGGGGGGACAGCGTCTCGTGCCAGTTGTTCGCGCGCCACTGTGCAGGCCTCATCCGGAAGCCCCGCGGCCATGAGCGCTTTGCACCTGTCCTGGCCGAGCTCGACCGGCACGTCACCGAAGCGGGCGTACCCAGCGGCCGCGCGGTCGAAGAGCGCCAGTGCGACAGGCAGGTCTCCGCGGCAGAACGCGACGTACCCCTGGTCGTGCACGACCTGCACCGCGAGCAGCTCTTCGCCCTCGTCTTCGAAGATCCCGTGGGCCTCATGCAAGGCTCGCTCGGCCCGAACCACATCGCCGGTGTCGAGGTGGAGCAATGCAGTCGTGACAAGCGTCCGCGCCACCCAAAGCCGGTCGCCAAGGGCGCGGGCGGTGCGCAGGGCGTTGCGGAGGTCCCTGAGCGCCTCACGGTGGCGGCCCAGCACGACGGCAAGGATGTGGCCGCGGCGCATGAGGCAGCGGGCGATCACCTGCCGACCCACCGCTCCGAGCACGGCCTGGTCCAGCTCGTTCAGCCCGGACCGTGTCTGGCCGTCCAGAGCCAGGGCAGTCCCGAGGGTGGCGCGCACGTCCGCGAGCCGGTCCGGGTCGCCGCTGCGTCTGGCCAGCGCACGTGCGGACCGCAGCTCCCGGACCGCCGCGGCAGTGTGGCCCTCGTCGCGAAGCACGATGCCACGGGCTTGGCCCACGACTGACAAGGTCCACGGGTCGGCGTGGACCGTCGCGAGCTCCTGTGCGCGGGCCACGGCCTCGGCCGGGTCCGCCAACGCCACCCGCAGCAGGTCGTCTGCCGCCGCGATCTCGAGACTGTTGGGCATGGCGGCCCCTTCCCTCACCAGCCGCATGACCGCTAACTTGCACAGTCAACCCAGAGTTGTCGCGAAAGGGAGTCAGCCATGACCCTAACGCCCGGCGACGACCTCATCGAGACGGCACGGCAGAGAACCCGTGACCAGTTCGCCCTTCTCCAAAAGGCCCATAGAGACAGCATCATCGTCGACACGGACGACCCAGCCGACTTCAACTTCATGTGCAGTGCCGACCACGTGCTGCTCCCGCCTGCCGACCGTCGCGCCGATCCCCAGAGTCCCAAGTTCGACCCCGAATACAGCCCGGACGAGGACGAAGAGGACGCGGTGAGCCGCCTGGTCCGGTGGTTCGAGGGCCGCCCGGGTTACGGCGCCCTCCCGGCGCGCGAGCCGCAGCCGCGCGGCGGCCTCTCCCGGCGGTTCCCGCTGCCCCCGCGGACCGAGCCGGCTCCGGACGGTAAGGACCTGCTCGCCACGCTGGCCGAGATGGACGACGACCCAGAACTGGGTCCGGGGTTCGCGACCCCCGACCATCTGATGCACATCTGTCCGAAGGGCAGCATCTGTCCAGCCACTGAGCCGGCGGAGACCGCCGTCATCGGCCTTTGGCCGCCGCAGACCGGAACTCTGAACGCGGGAGCCGGCGTCCGCGTGCTGGTCATCGACACGGGGTGGTACGACCCGGCAGCGGACCCGCATGCGATCCAGCCGATACCGCAGAACCTGCCGTGGGACTGGCTGACCAACCCGGACGTCGTGGGAGACCCGGAGCCCGACGGGATTTGGGACGACGAAGTCACGCACGAGCTGCGTCCCTACGCGGGCCATGGCACCTTCGTCGCCGGCGTGGTCAGATCGATGGCACCGCAGTGTGAGATCCGGGTGCTTCCCCTGCTCATCGACCGCAACGCGCCCGGGGGTGGGGTGTTCGAGCAGCAGCTGGTCGACGACCTCTACGACGCGTTGGGCCACGAGCAGCTCCCCGACGTGATCAACATGTCGGCCGGATGTCCGACCCGGCTGAACCTGCCGTCCCGGTCTTTCGAGGACTGGCGTGCTGAGCTGAGGTCCCGGGATCCCGTGCCGGACCTGGTGCTGGTGGCCGCCGCGGGCAACAACTCCAGCCCGTGGCAGTTCTGGCCGGCGTCGTTCAAGTGGGCGACCGGCGTCGGGTCACTCGACCACGACGGGTCGGTGTCGAGCTTCTCCAACTGGGGCGACTCGGCGGACGTCTTCGCGCTCGGTCGGAACCTGGTGAACGCGTTTCCGAACGGCACCTACCACTGTCACGAAACACCCGACAAGCGTGACGAGCGGAGGTTCGAGAACTGGCGAGCACGCTGGAGCGGAACTTCGTTCGCGGCGCCGCTGATCACCGGTCTCATCGCGGCCGAGATCAGCCGGCAGCAGCCTGCGGATCGGAGTGCGAAGCGAGCACGCGACACGGTGCTCGCCGCGCTGCCACGGATGCCTTCGCTGAGAGCGAGGAAGGTGGCGGCCGTCCGCGCCGCTCAATTCCCGGCTCAGCCCTGAGGGCCGGCCACCAGCACGATCCACGGCGTACGCCGCAGCACGCCGTCGACCCGGACCCCGAACCGCACCGGACCGGCCGGCACGACCACCGAGAAGACCCCTGAGGCGTCGACGGGGCTGGTCTGCGTGCCCTCCCCGACCGACTCCACGAGCACCTCGTCGACCGCCGCGTCGAGGACCTGCCCGAACACCTGGTCGCCGTCCACCTCGATCTCCAACGAGAGCCCGTCGGTCTCGAAGCCGAGGGTGCGTACGTCGAGAGCACCACGCACGGCCGCGTCCGCGAGCTCCAGCGAGTCGTGGGTCAGGGCCAGCAGCTCCTCGTCGATGGTGCGCCACGAGAAGGCGGCTCGCGCAGCCTCCCGTCGATGCTCGGGGACCTCGCTCACCTGGGCCATCGCCCGGGCCAGCTCCTCCATGAGCCCTTCGTCGTCAGTCGAGGAAGACATCGAAAGCACCTCCTTCACGTACGGGCGTGTTGTCTGCCCAGTCGCGCAACGCCCGAGACCTGCGCAGCTGGGCCAGGGCTCGTGCCCTGGTCGGTCCGATGCTGCCCCGCGGGATCCCCAGCCGGGCACTGATGTCGTCATAGGACAGGGGCGGGTCGACGAGGAGCATGAGCAGCAGCTCGCGGTGCTTCTCCGACAGCTCCCCCATCGCCTCGCGCAGGGCAGCAGCCCGGAGGTCCTCCTCCAGCGACTCGCCCATGTCGAAGACCTCGGCGGTGTCGAAGGTGTGGCCGGCCGGGTCGGTCGGCAGGTCCCGGGCCCGGCGCTTGATCACCCGCAGCCCCTCGTGGCGCGCTGTGGTGGCCAGCCAGCCCGGCAGGGCCCGGGGCTCGCGCAGCCCGTCGAGGTGCTCGACGAGACGCAGCCACACGGTCTGGTTGACGTCGTCGGCGTCGGCCGGCGAGAGACGAAGGCGGCGGATCACCGCGGTCACGAGTGGGAGGTAGCGGTCCACCAGGGCGTTCCACGCGGCGGAGTCGCCGTCGCGCGCGGCCTCGACGAGCTGCTCCACCTCGATCGGCTGCGGCATGAGCGTCTCCTCCGCGCCTGGGACGGCTCCGCAGAGGTTCATGACCTACGGACGCACGGACCCGCCCCCCGGATACATCAGGTTCGCCTCCCCCACGCAGGCAACTCCACGGTGACACCCATCAC
>NZ_DASUFR010000078.1:0-12220 GCF_036274455.1 Nocardioides sp.
CGACCTCGCCCGAGGTCGCCGGCCGGTCCGCCGTCCACCGCCTCACCTCCAGGAGACCCGCATGTCCGTCACCACGATCACCACACCGCCGGTCGCGCCCGGCCCCACCCCGCTCCGCGTCGCCCTGATGCGCGGGGGCTACCTGTTCATGGGCCTCGGGCTGATGCTGGTCAAGTGGCCGCTGCTGCCCGAGGCCCACTCGCTCCCGCTCTACGAGGGCGTGACGCTGTGCCTGCTCACGGCCATGTCGCTGCTCGCGTTCCTCGGGCTGCGACACCCACTGCGGCTGCTCCCGCTGCTGGTCCTCGAGTCGGCCTGGAAGCTGCTGTGGCTCGCCGTGGTGGCGCTCCCCCGCGCCGTGGCCGGCGACATCGAGGGGCGGATGGCCGACGTCCTGGTCAACTGCTCGCTCGTCGTCGTCATCATCGCGGTCACACCGTGGCGCCACGTCTGGCGCACCTACGTGCGCTGACCCGGGCCTCGGTTGCACCCCCGAGATGCTCGCTGCTTGCTACCGTCTCGCGACATGGAGACGCCGGGCGAGCTCACCGCCGACCAGGTCCAGCGGTTCGGCAAGGAGTTCGCCGCCGAGCCGCAGCAGCGGCTGCTGCAGAACGCGCTGACCCGCAACGAGGTCGACGAGATCGCCCTGGACCGGTCGCTCGTGGTGTCGGCGGAGCGGTCGATGTCCCACCAGCTCGACGACTGGGCGGCCACCAACCAGAAGCAGAGCGGCCGGTGCTGGCTCTTCGCCGGGCTCAACCTGCTGCGGGTGGGCGCCGCGCGCAAGATGGAGGTCTCCGACTTCGAGTTCAGCCAGAACCACCTGCTGTTCTGGGACAAGCTGGAGAAGGCCAACTTCTGGCTCGAGAGCGTGATCGCGACGTCGGAGCGCGACGTCGACGACCGCACCGTCGCCTTCCTGATGGCCGAGCCGATCGACGACGGCGGCCAGTGGAACATGTTCGTCGCGCTGGTGCGCAAGTACGGCCTGGTCCCCAAGACGGCGATGCCCGAGACGGTCGCGTCGTCCTCGACGCGCCAGCTGAACCGCGGCCTGCGGGCCGTGCTCCGGCAGGCGGGCCGGGACCTCCGCCGCAGCGCCGCGGCCGGGGCGTCCACCGACGACCTCCGCGACCAGAAGGACGCCACGCTCCAGACCGTGCACCGGATGCTCTCGCTGCACCTCGGCAGCCCGCCGGAGACGGTCTCGTGGCAGTGGACCGACAAGGAGAAGGAGTTCCACCGCGACGAGACGGTCGCGCCCCAGGAGTTCGCCCGCCGCTACGTCGACCTCGACCTCGACTCCTACGTCTGCCTGGTCGACGACCCGCGACCGACGAGCCCCCGCAACCGCGTCTTCACCGTCGAGCACCTCGGCAACGTGGTGAGCGCGGAGCCCGTCACCTACCTCAACGTGGAGATGTCGCTGATCAAGCGGCTCGCCCGCGAGTCCATCGTCGCCGGCACGCCGGTGTGGTTCGGCTGTGACGTCGACAAGATGATGGAGAAGGAGGACGGCATCTGGGACGCGCAGCTCTACGACTACGACGCTCTCTACGGCACCCGCACCGACTTCGGGAAGGCCGACCGGCTGCTGCACGGTGCGTCCGCGATGACCCACGCGATGCTGCTGACCGGCGTCGACGTCGTCGGAGAGGGCGACGAGACCCACGCTCGGCGGTGGCGGGTCGAGAACAGCTGGGGCACCGAGAAGGCCGACAAGGGCTTCTGGACGATGAACGACAGCTGGTTCGCCGAGCACGTCTTCGAGATCGCCGTGCCCCGGTCGGCGCTGCCCGTCGAGCTCCTGCCGGTGCTCGACACCGAGCCGATCGTGCTGCCCGCCTGGGACCCGATGGGCGCCCTGGCCCGCTGAGCCCGACCGTCGCCGGCCTTGCCTCAGCTCGACGCGACGACGCCGCCGACCGCGGTGATGTGCTCGGGGGTCGACCCGCAGCAGCCCCCGATCAGGTCGATCCCGAGCGCGGCGAGCCGGCCGGAGTGGGCGGCGAGGTCACCGGGCGTGGCGTCGTACTCGAAGTGGTCGCCCACCACCTGCGGCAGCCCGGCGTTCGACTGCGCCACGAGGAGGACGTCCCCGGTCCGGGCCTCGGCCAGCTGGGCGGCGATGAGCTCCATCTCCTCGGGTCCGCGGCCGCAGTTGGCGCCCGCCGCGTCCACCCCGGCGGCGGCCAGGTGCGCCACCGCATCGGCCGGGCGGACGCCCATCATCGTGCGCAGGTTGGTGTCGAAGCTCATCGTCACGACCAGTGGCAGGTCGGGCGCCACCTGCCGGGCCGCAGCGACCGCCGCGTCGGCCTCGGCCAGGTCGCTCAGCGTCTCGACCAGGATCAGGTCGACCCCGCCCTCGACCAGGGCCGCGACCTGCTCGGCGAACAGCTCCTGTGCCTCCTCGGGCTGCAGCGTCCCGAGCGGCGCCAGCAGCTCGCCGGTCGGGCCGACGTCGCCGGCCACCAGCAGCACGTGCTCGTCGGCTACCGAGCGTGCGATCTGCGCGGCGGCCCGGTTGACCTCGGCGAGCCGGTCACCGAGGCCGTGCATGTCGAGCCGGGGCCGGGTGCCGCCGAAGGTGTTGGTGGTCAGGATCCGCGCCCCGGCCGCGGCGTACGCCTCGTGCGCCGCGCGTACGGAGTCGGGGTTCTCGAGGTTCCATAGCTCGCCGGGCGCGCCGTCCTCGAGACCACGGTCCTGGAGCAGCGTGCCCATGCCGCCGTCGAGCAGCACCGGCCGCCCCGGTCCGAGGAGCTGCGCGAGCCGGTTGCCTGCGAAGTCGGTCACGGTCGGAGCGTAGCCACGATTCGTCCGCGAACCACCGGCGCGGACGTCAGGCGAGACCGCAGCCGCATCGTCAGACCGGAGCTCGCACCAGGCGGAACGGCGAGAGCGCCAGCCCGCACGACACGACCGCGAAGACCGCCGCGGCCGCGACGAGTGTCGGGCGGATCCCCCAGGCGTCGGCCAGGATGCCCGCCACCGGCGCCACGACGACCATCACCGCCCGGTTGAGGGAGCGCAGCGTGGTGTTGGTCCGGGCCTGCAGCTCGTCGGGGGTGATCAGCTGGCGGTAGCTCATCTCGTGGGAGTTGCTCATGCCCAGCGAGAGCCCGTAGAGGCCCTGGCCCGCGGCCAGCACCGCGAACGCCACCCAGGAGTGCGACGCCGCACCCGCGGCGACCATCACCAGCACGCCCACCACGTCGACGGCATGGCAGGCGATGATCGTGCGGCCGGTGCCCAGCGCCAGGCCGACCCGCGTCGTGACCGCCGCACCTACCACCGCACCGATCCCGCCGATCGCCCCGACGAGGCCGAGCTGGAACGCCGAGAGGCCGAGCGTGAGGAGCGCGTACGGCGCCAGCACCACGGCGACGACCGCATTGCCGACGAACCACCCGTGCGTCGCGACCGCCAGGGTGGTCAGCCCGGAGCCCCGGTAGACCCAGCGCAGGCCGTCGCGGATCTCCGCCACGAGGTCCCGAGCCCGGGTCCCGGCCCTCGCAGGCGGCTCGGTCACGCGGATCCGGCTGAGCGTGACGGCTGAGTAGAGGTAGGTCGCGGCGTCCACGAGCACCGCCAGGGGTGCACCGAGGGTGCTCACCAGGAGGCCGCCGAGCGCCGGACCGGAGCTCATCGCCACGGCGTCGGCACCGTCGCCACGGGCGTGGGCGCGTTGCAGGTGCTCCCTGGGCACCAGCCTGGGCAGGAAGGACATCGCCGCCGCCCCGTTGACCACCGACGTGGCGCCGTAGGCCAGCACGATCACCAGCAGCACCGGGAACGACAGCCGGTGGACCCACCAGAGCACCGGGATCGTCGCGAGCAGTCCGGCCTGGATCACGTCGGTGGCGACCAGGACCGGCTGTCGGGGCCGCCGGTCGACCAGCGCGCCCACCACGATGCCGAGGACGAGGTAGGGCAGCCAGCGCGCCGAGCTCAGCCAGCCCACCTCGGTGGCCGAGCCGTGCAGGGTCAGCACCACCAGCGCCTGGAGCGCCAGCAGGGTGATGTACATGCCGAACGCCGAGACGGCGTTCGCCCGCCAGAAGAGCAGGAAGGAGCGCGACGGAAACTCCGCGCCACCGGCCATGACCGGCAGTGTTCCCACCCACCCCGCACCGACACTCGCAGGGCCGGTCCAGCGGTCGCTCTCGCGCAGATCGACCCGTGACAACTGCAACTGACTAACTATACAGTTAGCGAATGGTGACTGTGGTCCGGAACACACTCCCCGGCGAGGCCTACCACTCCGACGAGACCTGGGCCGTCGACCGGGAGCAGGTCTTCTACCGCAACTGGGTCTACGTCGGACGAGCCGAACGGGTCCCGCGGCCGGGTGACTGGCTGCGCGTCGAGATCGCGGACGAGAGCATCCTGGTCGTCCGCGGCAAGGACGAGCAGATCCGCGCGTTCTACAACGTCTGCCGGCACCGGGGCTCGCGCATCTGCGACGACGAGCAGGGCTCGGTCCGGACCCACCTGCGCTGCCCCTACCACGCGTGGGGCTACGCCCTCGACGGGACGCTGGTGACCACCCCGATGGTCGACAGGGAGGAGATCGACCGCCCCTCCACCTCCCTCTGGCCGGTCCACGTCGACGTCTGGGAGGGGTTCGTCTTCGTCAACCTCTCCCGCGAGCAGCCCCGGCCCCTCCTCGAGCACCTCGCCGACAACCAGGACGAGCCGCTCACGATGGCCCGCTTCGGCCTGGCCGACCTGCGCATCGCCCACGTCACGGTCAACGAGGTCCGGGCCAACTGGAAGATCGTCATCGAGAACTACAACGAGTGCCTCCACTGCCCGACCATCCACCCCGAGCTGGTGGCCGTCGTGCCGGCGTACAAGAAGGGCGACATCTTCGAGGCCGGTCGCTCGGACGGCGGGGTCTCGCTGGCCGACGGACGCACGGCGGTCGCGGAGGACGCGCGGCTGCGGCTGCCGCTGCTGCCCGGCTTCCGTGGTGCGAACGGCGAGAACGATCCGAACGTCTATTACGGCGCGTGCGTCTAC
This sequence comes from Nocardioides sp., assembly GCF_036274455.1. Classification (GTDB taxonomy): domain Bacteria; phylum Actinomycetota; class Actinomycetes; order Propionibacteriales; family Nocardioidaceae; genus Nocardioides. Next base: position 5,032 of record NZ_DASUFR010000078.1, read on the forward strand.
CCGACGATGTTCCTCGACGTCGACGGGTCCAGCTGCCTGGCGACTGCGATCTTCCCGACGGGTCCCCGGAGCTGCCGGCTCGTGACGGAGTACCTCTTCAGCCCCGAGGCCCTGGCGGACCCGGACTTCGACCCCGCCCCGATCGTGGAGTTCAACGAGCGGGTGACCCGGCAGGACAACGAAGCCTGCGAGCGCGTCCAGCGCGGCGTCACCTCGCGGGCCTTCGACCACGGGGTGTTCCCGGCGCGGGACGCCTGGGTCCACGGCTTCGACCAGCGCTACCTGCGTGACGTCGACCCCGCATCCGTCGAGACCGTGCCGGAGCGTGCATGACCCAGCGCGAGCAGGCCTCGGCCGAGGCCCGCAGCAGGATCCTCGCGGCGGCCGCCGAGGTGATCGTCCGTGACGGCCTCGCGCAGGTGCGGATGGCGTCGATCGCCCGCGCCGCCGGGGTGTCGGCGGGGCTGCTGCACTACCACTTCGACACCAAGGAGCTCCTGTTCGGCGAGGTGCTGAGGTACTCCCACGCGAGGTCGGCGGAGCTCAACCACCGCGCCCTGGCCGACGCCGGCGACGACCCGGCCGTCCGCCTCTCGTCGTTCCTCGACCGCTGCATGCCCAGCGACGAGCAGCGCGCCCACGAGTGGCTGCTCTGGCAGGAGCTCGACCTGCTCTGCCTGCGCGACCCCGGGCTCGCCGAGGTCAGCGCCGACCTCTACGAGGACCTCTACGCCACCGTGACCGGCCTCGTCGTCGACGGCCTGGCCGCCGGCGTCTTCCACACCGCGCTCGAGCCGAGGCTGGTGGCCGAGACAGCGGTCGCCCTCACCGACGGCTTCGGTGCGCGGGTCCTGGCGCACGACCCCACGCTCGGCGTGGAGCAGGCGCGCACCGCCATCGCCACGACCGTGGGCGTGCTGGTCGGCCACGACGGCCCGCTCCCGGCGCCGGCCCCCTCGCCGAGGAAGGGGGGTCGGCCCGCATGGACTTCGGTCTGACCGACGAGCAGCGCAGCATCGTCGAGGTGACCCGTGCGTTCGTCGAGCGCGAGCTCTACCCGCACGAGGAGGAGGTCGAGCGCACCGGCATGCTCCGGCCCGAGCTCGCCGCCGACATCCGCAAGAAGGCGATCGACGCCGGTCTCTACGCCGCCAACATGCCCGAGGAGGTCGGCGGCGCCGGCCTCGACACCGTGACCCAGGTGCTGTTCGAGAAGGAGCTCGGCAAGGCCAGCTACGCCCTCCACTACACCTGCGTGGTCCGCCCCTCCAACATCCTGCTGGCCGGGACCGAGGCGCAGCGCGAGCGCTACCTCTACCCCTGCGTGCGTGGGGAGAAGATGGACTGCCTGGCGATGACCGAGCCGGGGGCGGGGTCCGACATGCGGGCGATGCGCACCAGGGCCACCCGCGAGACCGGCGACGGGCGCAGCGGCTGGCGGATCCGCGGGACCAAGCACTTCATCAGCCACGCCGACGAGGCCGACTTCGTGATCCTGGTGGCGGTGACCGGGACCGACGACGACGGGCGCCCGGCGATGTCGACGTTCCTGGTCGACCTCGACACTCCCGGCCTGACGGTGCACGCGGGCTACCGCAACGTCTCCCACCGCGGCTACACCAACTCGATCCTCGACTTCGACGACGTCCACGTCGACGACGACGCGCTCCTCGGCGAGGAGGGCAAGGGTTTCGAGCTGGCTGGCACCTGGCTCGGCTCCACGCGGCTGCAGGTCGCCGCGTCCTGCCTGGGCCGAGCCGAGCGCGCGCTCGACCTGTCGCTGACGCAGGCGGCGACCCGGGAGCAGTTCGGCCAGAAGATCGGCCGGTTCCAGGGGATCGGCTTCAAGCTCGCAGACATGGCGGTCGAGCTGCGCGCCGCCGAGTTGATGACCCTGCACGCCGCGTGGAAGTACGACCAGGGCACCGCCACCGACGCCGACATCGCCATGGCGAAGCTCAAGGCGACCGAGATGCTCGCGATGGTCTCCGACGAGGCGATCCAGATCCACGGTGGCATGGGGCTGATGGACGAGCTCCCCCTGGAGCGGATCTGGCGCGACGCGCGCATCGAGCGGATCTGGGACGGCACCTCGGAGATCCAGCGGCACATCATCGGCCGGTCGCTGCTGCGGCCGTTGGGAGGCTGACGTGAGCGACGTCGTACGGACCCGCACCGAGGAGGGCGTCCTCGAGGTCACCCTGGACCGGCCGCCGGCCAACGCCATCGACCTGGAGACCAGCCAGCTGATGGGCGAGGTCTTCGCGGGGTTCCGCGACGACCCCGAGCTCCGGGTCGCCATCGTGCGCACCGAGGGTGAGAAGTTCTTCAGCGCGGGGTGGGACCTGAAGGCGGCGGCCGAGGGCGCCGACGTCCAGGGGTCGTACGGCGTGGGCGGGTTCGGCGGCCTCCAGGAGCTGCCCGACCTCAACAAGCCGGTCATCGCAGCGGTCCACGGCATGGCGGTGGGCGGTGGCTTCGAGCTGGCGCTGTCGTGCGACCTCATCTACGCCTCCGAGGCGAGCCGGTTCGGCCTGCCCGAGATCAACGCCGGCACCCTCGCCGACGCCGCGTCCATCAAGCTGCCCAAGCGGATGCCCTACCACGTCGCGATGGAGCTGCTCCTCACCGGACGCTGGATGCCCGCCGAGGAGGCCGCCCGCTGGGGGGTGGTCAACGAGGTGCTGCCCGGTGAGGAGGCGGTGCGCGCCCGCGCCTGGGAGGTCGCCCGGCTGCTCGCCTCGGGCCCGCCGCTGGTCTTCGCGGCGATCAAGGAGACCGCTCGAGTGGCCGAGTCCCTGACGTTCCAGGAGGCCATGGACCTGGTCACCACCAGCACCCTCCCGACCGTGGCGAGGCTCTACTCCTCCGAGGACGGCCTCGAGGGGTTCAAGGCGTTCGCCGAGAAGCGCAAGCCGGTCTGGAAGGGCCGCTGAGTCCCCACCCGCACCACCGAAGGAGATCCCGTGAACCGCAACGTCATGATCACCTGCGCCCTGACCGGGGCCGGCGACACCGTCGGTCGCTCCGAGCACGTCCCGGTGACCCCCGAGCAGATCGCGGAGTCCGGCATCGCCGCGGCGCGGGCCGGGGCCACGATCGTCCACGTCCACGTGCGCGATCCCGAGACCGGGAAGGGGTCCCGCGACGTCGCGCTCTATCGCGAGGTCGTCGAGCGGATCCGGGCCTCCGACGTCGACGTCATCATCAACACCACCGCCGGGATGGGCGGCGACCTCGTGCTCGACCCGCACGACCCGACGACGTTCCTCGAGGGCACCGACCTCGTCGGCGGCGTCGACCGGCTCCCGCACGTCGAGGAGCTGCTCCCGGACATCTGCACGCTCGACTGCGGCAGCCTCAACTTCGGCGAGGGCAGCCTGGTCTACGTCAGCACGCCGGACATGCTGCGCGAGGGTGCCAAGAAGATCCAGGAGCTCGGGGTCCGCTGCGAGATGGAGATCTTCGACACCGGCCACCTGTGGTTCGCGACCCAGCTCGTCGAGGAGGGGCTGATCGACGCGCCCGCGATGTACCAGCTGTGCATGGGCATCCCGTACGGCGCTCCGGCCGACCCGCTGACCCTGGCCGCGATGGTCAACAAGCTGCCGGAGGGCGCGGTCTGGGCGTCGTTCGCGCTCGGGCCGATGCAGATGCCGTGGGTCGCGCAGTCGGTGCTGATGGGCGGCCACGTCCGGGTCGGGCTGGAGGACAACCTCTACCTGAGCAAGGGTGTGAAGGCGACCAACGCCCAGCTCGTCGAGCGCGCGAGGACCATCGTCGAGAGCATGGGTGCCCACGTGGCCACCCCGGACGAGGGCCGCGAGATCCTCGACCTCAAGCCGCGATGACCGGGGCGAGCAACCGGCCGGCACCAGAAGACGTCCGGACCGTCGCCTGCATCGGCGCCGGCGTGATCGGTGGCGGCTGGGCGGCGTACTTCCTGGCCCGCGGCTACCGCGTGGTCGCCTGGGACCCGGCGCCCGACGCCGAGCCCCGGCTCCGTCACCTCGTCGAGGCCGCCTGGCCGGCACTGACCGAGCTCGGCCTGGCGGGGGGCGCGAGCATCGACCACCTCACCGTCGTGCCGTCGCTGGCCGAGGCCTGCGGCGAGGCGGACTTCGTCCAGGAGAGCGCACCGGAGGACCTCGACCTGAAACGCAGCCTGCTCGCGGACATCGACGCCGCGACCGCTCAGGACATCGTCATCTCGTCGTCCACCTCGGGCTACGGCATGAGCGAGATGCAGGACAAGTGCGCGCACCCGGAGCGCACCGTGGTCGGGCACCCGTTCAACCCGCCGTACCTCATCCCGCTGGTCGAGGTCGTGGGCGGCACCGCCACCGACCCGAAGGCGGTGCAGTGGGCCGCGGACTTCTTCACCCTGGCCGGCAAGTCGGTGATCACGATGGACCGCGAGGTCCCCGGCTTCATCGCCAACCGGCTGCAGGAGGCGCTGTGGCGCGAGGCGCTGCACATGGTGAACGCCGGCGAGGCCACCGTCGAGCAGATCGACCGGTCCATCACCGACGGACCCGGCCTCCGGTGGGCGCTGCAGGGGCCGCTGCTCACCTTCCACCTCGCCGGCGGGCAGGGCGGGATGGCGCACATGCTCGACCACTTCGGGCCGTCCCTCCTGTCCCCCTGGACCCGGCTGGCGGCTCCCGAGCTCACCCCCGAGCTGCGCGACGCCGTCGTGGCCGGCTGCGACGACGAGGCCGGCGGCCGGACCATCGACGACCTCGTCGCCGAGCGGGATCGCGGCGTCATCGCGATCCTCCGGGCCCTGGGCCGCGCGTGACCGAGCCGGCCGCGCCCGTCTGGCCCGTGGTGTGGCGCGAGCCGGTCCAGGACGCCTGGATCGACTACAACGGGCACCTGTCGGAGCCCTACTACGTGCTGGTCTTCGGCCATGCCACCGACGCGGTCATGGAGGCCGTCGGGATCGACGCGCCCTACCGCGAGGCGAACGACGCGTCGCTCTACACCGTCGAGGCGCACGTTCGGTACCTCGACGAGGTCACCGCCGGAAGCGACCTCGAGGTGCGCTCGTCCGTCATCGGCACCACCGCCAAGCTGCTCTGGGTCTGGCACGAGCTCTGGGTCGACGGCCGGCTCCGGGCGACCGAGGAGGTCCTCGGCGTGCACGTCGCCGGCCGCCGTTCGGCGCCGTTCCCCGACGACGTCGCGGCCCGCGCCCGAGCCGCGTGCGTCGCGCCGCCGGAGGAGGCCGGCGGCCGGATCCGCCCGCTCTCGCAGTAGACCTCGGGCCGGCTTGGTCCAGGCGGTGGTGTCTCGCCGCACCCGCTCCCGCCATCGAGGTCGTCCACTCCTGCAGCGCTGCTGGTCTACTGCTGTCATGCACGAGGAGCGCACCCGCGTCGCGATCGTCGGGGCCGGGCCGGCCGGCATGCTCCTCGCGCACCTGCTGGACCGCGAGGGCGTGGAGTCCGTGGTGGTCGAGACGCGCTCGGAGGAGTACGTCGCCTCGCGGATCCGGGCCGGGATCCTCGAGCAGTCGACCGTCGACCTGCTGCGCGAGGTGGGGCTGGGTGACCGGCTCGTGCGCGAGGGTGAGGAGCACCGCGGCATCCACCTGCAGTGGACCGCCCCGGGACAACCGGCCGGGCACGGCGAGCGGCACCACCTCGACTTCGTCGAGCTCACCGGGCGCGCGGTCTGGGTCTACGGCCAGACCGAGGTCCAGAAGGACCTCGTCGTCGCGGCCCGCGCGCGCGGTCAGGCGGTGCACTACGAGGTCGACGACACCGCCCTGCACGACCTCGACACCGACTCGCCGTCGGTGACCTTCACCAAGGACGGTGAGCAGCACCGGCTCCGCGCGGACGTGGTGGCGGGGTGCGACGGGTCGTTCGGGCCCTCGCGCTCCGCCGTACCGGAGCCGCGGGCCTGGGAGCGCACCTACCCCTACTCCTGGCTCGGCATCCTCGCCGACGTCGCGCCGTCGACCGACGAGCTGATCTATGCCTGGCACCCCGAGGGCTTCGCGCTGCACTCGATGCGGTCGCACACGGTCTCGCGGTTCTACCTGCAGGTGCCCAACGACACCTCGCTCGACGACTGGCCCGACGACCGGATCTGGGAGGGGCTCGCGAGGCGCTTCGCGCTCGACGGCTGGACCCTGGAGACCGGCCCCATCACCGACCGGTCGGTGCTGCCGATGCGCTCGTTCGTCCAGGCCCCGATGCGCTCACCCGAAGGACAGGGCCGGCTGTTCCTCGCCGGCGACGCCGCGCACATCGTGCCGCCCACAGGCGCCAAGGGGCTCAACCTCGCCGTGGCCGACGTCGCGCTCCTCGCGCGAGCACTGGTGGCCTGGCTGCGCGAGGGCGACGTCTCACTGGCCGATGCGTACGCCGACACCGCCGTCCGCCGGGTCTGGCGCTGCACCCACTTCTCCTGGTGGATGACCACGATGCTGCACGCGACCGGCGACCCGTTCGACGAGCAGCTGCAGCTCTCCCAGCTGCGCTGGGTGACGTCGAGCGAGGCCGGCGCCACCGGGCTGGCCGAGAACTACGCCGGGCTGCCGATCGGGTTCTGAAGGGGTCACTGGTCCACATCGCCGGGCCGGGCGGCTCTCCGCCGTTCCAGCCGCCAGTGGATCTCGAAGGTCTCCGGGTGCCGCCACTCGCGCATGCGGTACTCGAAGCCCGGCAGCAGCACGATCGGGATCGGATCGGGCGAGGCCGGGGCGACGGCACCCACCACGATCTTCGCGTCGGTCGGGATGAACGGGGACTGCGCCGGGACCGGCGCGGTGAGGATCTCGACTGGTTCTCCATAGGGACGCGGCATGCGACCGGAGTGTAGTGATGGCGCCCTATGAGCGACCTATAGTCACGTTTTGGAGACGCTATAGAGAAGCGATAGATTCTCCATAGCGCAGACCACGGCCGGGTCAGTCCCGGTCGAGTCGGTCACCGACGTCTGTGATCCCCCGAGGCGTCACCGACCGAGCGCTCGCCGGCGGGCCGCACCCGGGTGTGTGGTCCGCCGGTCGTCGCACCCGATGCACAGAGCGGGCACGCCCGGGCGGCGGTGACCTGTCAACCTCCGCGCGCTCGGTGTGGTTGCTGACCCACCGCCGCCTCGGTGTGTCGGTGGGACCGGCCGCGGCGGCGGTGACCTTGAACGCCTGGACCGTTGCGACTGGTTGACAGGTCAC
>NZ_DASUFR010000079.1:0-3921 GCF_036274455.1 Nocardioides sp.
GAGATGCTCGACGCTGAGATGCTCGGCTCGGAGGGCTCGGCGCCCCGGTAGACTCGCCAGCGGTCGCGGCGCAGCGCGGCGTGGTCCCGGTCGACGACCGGGACGGGCGGCCGGGAGATGCCAACCGACCCTCGAGGACTACCAGTGGGCATTGTCGTGCAGAAGTACGGCGGCTCGTCCGTCGCTGACGCGGCCGGGATCAAGCGAGTCGCGCAACGCATCGTCGCCACCCGCAAGGCCGGCCACGACGTCGTCGTGGTGGTCTCGGCCATGGGTGACACGACCGACGAGCTGCGGGACCTCGCCGAGCAGGTGACGCCGCTGCCGCCCCCGCGCGAGCTCGACATGCTGCTCACCGCGGGCGAGCGCATCTCGATGGCGCTGGTGGCGATGGCGATCTCCGACCTCGGGTTCACCGCGCGGTCGTTCACCGGCTCCCAGGCCGGCGTGATCACCGACTCCGCGCACGGCAGGGCCAAGATCATCGACATCACGCCGGGCCGGATCGAGGCGGCGATCCGCGACGGCGCGATCGCGATCGTGGCCGGCTTCCAGGGCGTCTCGCAGGACACCAAGGACATCACCACGCTCGGCCGCGGCGCCTCCGACACCACCGCGGTGGCGCTGGCCGCGACGCTGGGCGCCGAGGTCTGCGAGATCTACAGCGACGTCGACGGTGTGTTCACCGCCGACCCGCGGATCGTGCCGACGGCCCGCAAGCTCGACCGGGTCTCCACCGAGGAGATGCTCGAGATGGCCGCGTCGGGCGCCAAGATCCTCCACCTGCGGTGCGTCGAGTACGCCCGCCGCTACCAGATGCCGGTCCATGTCCGCTCCTCCTTCTCCACCAAGGAGGGCACCTGGATCGTCCCCGTACCCGAGGGAGAAGAGCCCGTGGAACAGGCCATCATCGCCGGAGTCGCACACGACCGGAGCGAGGCGAAGATCACCGTCGTCGGCGTACCCGACAAGGTCGGCGAGGCCGCCCGCATCTTCGAGGCGCTGGCCTCGGTCGAGATCAACCTCGACATGGTCGTCCAGAACGTCTCGGCAGCCGCCACCGGCCTCACCGACATCTCGTTCACGCTGCCGCGCGCCGACGGCAACACCGCGATGTCGGCGCTGGCCAAGATCCAGGACGAGGTGGGCTACGACAAGCTGCTCTACGACGACCAGATCGGCAAGGTCTCGCTGATCGGTGCCGGCATGCGCTCCCACCCGGGCATTACCGCGAAGTTCTTCTCGGCTCTGGCCGCGGCCGGCGTCAACATCGAGATGATCTCCACCTCGGAGATCCGGATCTCGGTGATCGTCGACGAGGGCCAGGTCGACGACGCCGTGCGCGCCACCCACAGTGCCTTCGACCTCGACGCCCACGAGGTCGAGGCGGTCGTCTACGGAGGCACCGGCCGATGAGCAGGACCTTCAACATCGGCGTCGTCGGCGCGACCGGGCAGGTCGGGGTCGCGATGCGCCAGATCCTGGCCGAGCGTGACTTCCCGGTCGGGGACGTCCGCTTCTTCGCCTCGCCGCGCTCGGCCGGCACCACGCTGCCGTTCGCGGGCCCCAACGGCTGGCAGAGCATCACCGTCGAGGACGCGTCGACCGCCGACCCGAGCGGGCTGGACATCGCGCTGTTCTCGGCCGGCGCGACGACCTCGCGAGCGCTCGCGCCGTCGTTCGCGGAAGCCGGGGTGATCGTGATCGACAACTCCAGCGCGTTCCGCAAGGACCCCGATATCCCGCTGGTCGTCTCCGAGGTCAACCCGCAGGACGCCGCCGGGGTGATCGCGGCGGGCCGGGGCATCATCGCCAACCCCAACTGCACGACCATGGCCGCGATGCCGCCCCTCAAGGCGCTGCACGACGAGGCCGGCCTGGTCCGGCTGATCGCGTCGACCTACCAGGCCGTCTCGGGCTCGGGTGTCGCCGGTGTCGAGGAGCTGGCGACCCAGGTTGCGGCGGTGGGCGACAAGGCGCGCGAGCTGGCCTACGACGGTGAGGCGGTGGCGTTCCCCGAGCCGGTGACGTACGCCCGCACCATCGCCTACAACGTGCTGCCGTTCGCCGGCTCGATCGTCGACGACGGGCTCGAGGAGACCGACGAGGAGCAGAAGCTGCGCAACGAGTCGCGCAAGATCCTCGGCATCCCCGACCTGCCGGTCTCGGGCATCTGCGTGCGCGTCCCGGTCTTCACCGGCCACTCGCTGGCGATCAACGCCGAGTTCGAGCGGCCGCTGACCCCGGCCCGGGCCCGCGAGGTGCTCGCGAAGGCTCCCGGGGTCGAGCTCAGCGACGTCCCGACCCCGCTCCAGGCGGCCGGCAAGGACCCGTCGTACGTCGGCCGGATCCGTCAGGACCCCGGGGTGCCCGGCGACCGCGGGCTGGCGTTCTTCGTCTCCGGCGACAACCTCCGCAAGGGCGCCGCGCTCAACACGGTGCAGATCGCCGAGCTGGTGGTCGCCGCCACGGTCTGAGCCGGTCTCAGGAGCTCTCGACGAAGGTCGTGGAGACCCAGTGCGACAGCAGGAACGTCGCCACCGAGGCGAGCGGGATGACGATGGCCATCCACCACTCGAAGATCGAGCCGACCAGGAACAGCAGCGTGACCACGCTGAGCAGCCCGACCGCCAGGAAGCTGGTGCTGCCGGGCTCGGGGACTCCGGCCATGCGCAGCAGGGCGGAGCCGACCAGCACGGCGACGACCAGGATGGCCACGAGCAGGAAGAACCCCTGACCGCCGCACGAGGAGGTGCCCTTGACGGCGGTGCAGATGCGCAGCGCGCCGGCGGTGGCCCCGACGATCACGGCGCCGACGACCAGACCGGTCAGCGCGGCGGCAGGGGTGCCGCCCAGCCACGGCTCGCGCTGCGGCCTCGGCTGCGCCGCGGCCTCGGGCTGTGCGGTGGCGACCGGGGCCGGGACGGGCGTGGGCTCGGAGGTGTCGTCGAAGATCGTCACGGGGGTGTCGTCGGGTGCCTCCTGGACCGGCGCGGCGGCGGGGACAGCCGCCATGGGCTCGGCCGTCTTCTTCCGCCGCCGGAACAGCGACCGCGGCTCCAACGACGGCGGCTCCAGCGACGCAGGGCGCCTGTCGCGGTCGTCGGCCATGGCCCCGATCCTCTCAGAGTGGCGCACGTGCAACCCGGCTGAGACGGACCTGCCGATCCGTCAATCAAACCATGACGCCGGACTGGACCACCTACCTATGGGTGAGGCCCGATGGGGCATCGGCAACCGAGTTGGCTAGGGTGAATCCCGCCTGAGTTCGTCCAAGGGGGGCTTTGATGAATCTCGATGCGGCCGCCTGGTCCTGCTCATTCTGTGGAAAACGTGGCACCGACGACACCCGATTCGCCGGTGGCCTCGGTGCCCTCATGTGCACCGACTGCCTCGAGAAGTTCACCGCGGCGTTCGCCGCGCCCGAGAACGTGAACGCGACGATCATCGGCTGGTCCGACGAGGACATGACGGACGCAGACATGCTGGCCCGGCTACCCCTGATCGCGGCGACCGCGACGCAGGTCGACCGCTACCTGCGTGCCTGGGTCGCCAGGATCCGCGAGCGCCACATCTCCTACGCCGAGATCGGCAAGGCGCTCGGGGTCTCCCGCCAGGCCGCCTGGGAGCGGTTCAGCCGCGTGGTCGAGTCCGGGACCGGCGCGTCCGGCCAGGGCAACGCCGCGGCCGAGAAGCGCTCCTGACGCCGACCGCCTGCGTCCGGAACCCCCGCCAGATGCGGAGGCTCCCGGCCGCAGGGCGACCGGGAGCCAACCGAACGTCGGGCTGACAGTGTGCTGGCTCAGGACATCGGAATGGGGTGTCTCACGACATCGGCATAGCGTGTCGCAGGTCATCGGCATGGCTGGGTCTGGCATGGCTCGGCCATGTCGAACTCGTCGAGCTCATCGAAGCGGCGGC
>NZ_DASUFR010000080.1:0-18184 GCF_036274455.1 Nocardioides sp.
CGCTTCGCCTTGCCCTTCTTGGGCGCCTGCTTGGCCTTCGACCGCTTGCCGCCCATGCCCGGGAGGCCCGGCATCCCCGGCATGCCCGGCATGCCGCCGCCCTTGGCCACGGACATCATCATCTTGCGGGCCTCGAAGAACCGGTCGACGAGCTGGTTGACGTCGCTGACCTGGCGGCCCGAGCCCTTGGCGATGCGGGCGCGGCGGGAGCCGTCGATGATCTTCGGGTTGGCCCGCTCGGCCGGGGTCATCGACTGGATGATCGCCTGGATCCGGTCGATCTCGCGGTCGTCGAAGTTCTCGAGCTGGTCGCGGAACTGCGCCATCCCGGGCAGCATCCCCATGATCTTCGACAGCGAGCCGAGCTTGCGGATCTGCTGCATCTGCTCGAGGAAGTCGTCGAGGGTGAACTCGCCGCCCTGCCCGGTCAGCTTGGCCGCGGCCTTGGCGGCCTGCTCCGCGTCGAAGGTCTTCTCGGCCTGCTCGATCAGGGTGAGCATGTCGCCGAGGTCGAGGATGCGCGAGGCCATCCGGTCGGGGTGGAACAGGTCGAAGTCGGTGAGCTTCTCCCCCGCGGAGGCGAACATCACCGGCCGCCCGGTGACCGACGCGATCGACAGCGCGGCGCCACCGCGGGCGTCGCCGTCGAGCTTGGTGAGCACCACGCCGTCGAAGCCGACGCCGTCGAGGAACGCCTGCGCGGTCGTGACGGCGTCCTGGCCGATCATCGCGTCGACGACGAACAGCACCTCGTCGGGCGCGATCGCATCGCGGATGTCCGCCGCCTGCTTCATCATCTCGGCGTCCACGCCGAGGCGGCCCGCGGTGTCGACGACCACCACGTCGTGGAGGGTCCGCTTGGCCTCCTCGATCGAGGCCCGCGCCACTGCAACGGGGTCACCGACGCCGTTGCCGGGCTCGGGCGCGAAGACGGGCACGCCGGCGCGCTCGCCGTTGACCTGCAGCTGCTGGACGGCGTTCGGGCGCTGGAGGTCGCAGGCCACCAGCAGCGGGCTCTTGTCCTGCCCCTTGAGCCAGAGGGCGAGCTTCGCGGCCAGCGTCGTCTTGCCGGCGCCCTGGAGGCCGGCCAGCAGGATCACGGTCGGCCCGGACTTCGCGTAGCGCAGCCGCCGGGTCTCGCCGCCGAGGATGGTGACGAGCTCCTCGTTGACGATCTTGATGATCTGCTGGGCGGGGTTCAGCGCCTGGCTGACCTCCTCGCCCCGCGCGCGCTCCTTGACCGCTGCCACGAAGTCCTTGACCACCGGCAGCGCGACGTCGGCCTCGAGAAGCGCGATCCGGATCTCCCGGGCGGTCGCGTCGATGTCGGCCTCGGACAGCCGGCCCTTGCCGCGCAGGTTGCGGAAGGTGTCGGCGAGGCGGTCGGAGAGTGTGGCGAACAAGGGGATTCCTCAGCGGATCGTGGCCGGAAACAACCTCCCCAGCCTAACGGCGCCGGCCTACTCCCACCGATGTGACGGGCATCGTCCTCGGTCCGGCCGGGGTGCTCCTGGCTTCGGCGCCGCCGCGGATATCCGGTGACCCTGACATGTCCGTGGGTGGGCGGCCGCGCGCGTAGCACGCCGCAACCCGCCGGACCCGGCTTTGCCGAGGATTTCCGGCACCAGGTGCCGATTTCCCTCCGCAAACCCACCGATCCTTGACGGCGAGACGCGATCCGGTAGGCGCGGGGCCGCCGACCCACGGCTCCGTCACAAGAGCCAGCTGACGGTGACCCCAACCGGCTCAGTTGCCCAACGCAGCGCGGACGGCGTGCGCGGCCTCGGCGGCACGGATCTCGCTGAGCGCGCCGGCCGCCGCCTCCTGCAGGTAGAACACGTCGACCGCTTGCGGCCCGAGGGTGTCGACGTGTGCCGAGCGGACGGCGATGTCGAGGCGGGCCAGCGCGGCACAGACGAGGTAGACGACCCCGGGCCGGTCCGCTGCCCGCACCTCGAGGACGGTCGCCCGGGCCGAGGCCTCGGGTCGTACGGCGACCGCCGGGTCCAGCACCTGACCCGCCGGCGGCGCCAGCCGGGGGGCGGGGTCGAGCCGGCCCTCCTGGATCGCGTCGTAGCGCTGCCGCAGGACGGCGGCGTCGACGTGCTCGTCGGCGACCTCCCACACGGAGACGGCGTAGCGATCCAGCGTCCGCGCCCGGGCAGCGCGGATGCCGACCCGCTGCAGCGCGAAGACCGCCGCCAGGTCGGCGAGAAGCCCCACCCGGTCCGGCGCCACGACCGTGACCCGCGAGCCGTCCACGGCAGGCTCGGCGGTGATCGAGAGCCCACCCGCTCCGCCGTCCGAGGGGACCGGCACCTCGTCGTCGCCGGCCACCGGAGGCAGCGCCGAGCCGCTCCCGAGCACTGCGTGGACGCGGCCGGCGAGACCCCGGACCAGCCCGGCCCGCCACGACGACCACGCCTTGGGCGAGGTGGCCCGGGCATCGGCCTCGGTGAGCGCGGTGAGCAGCTCCAGCGCCTCGGTCGACCCCAGCCGGGAGGCCAGGGACTCGACCGTCGCCGGGTCGTCGGGGTCGCGGGTGGTCGCGGTCTCCGCGAGCAGCAGGTGCCAGCGCACCAGGAGGGCGACCAGCCGCACGCCGGACGGGTCGAAGCCCATCCGGGTCGCGATGCCACGCGCGATCGGCTCCCCGGCCACGCTGTGCTCGGTCAGGCTGCCCTTCCCGATGTCGTGCAGCAGCGCCGCCACCATCAGCACGTCCGGCCGGGCGACCTGCCGGATCAGCCCCGAGGCCTCGATGCACGTCTCGACGACGTGCCGGTCGACGGTGAACCGGTGGATCGCCGAGGCGTGCGGCAATAGCCGGATCCGCTCCCACTCGGGGAGGACCTGCGCCAGCGCGCCGGTCTCCTCGAGGGTCTCCCACGTGCCGAGCAGGCCGCGGCCGGAGGCGAGCAGCCGGACCAGGAGCTGCCTGGCCTCCACCGGCCACGGGTCGGGAAGCGTCGCGCACTCGCGAGCCAGGCGGGCGGCTGTCGGTGGCGCGAGGACGACGTCGCGCTCGGCGGCCGCAGCGGCGGCGCGCAGCAGCAGTGCCGGGTCCTCGGCGGGCCGGGCGCGCCGGTCCAGCACCACCTCGCCCGCGGACAGCGCGACACCCACGGCCACGGGGGTCAGGCTCGGCCGGCGTACGCCGACGTGCGCCGGCCGAGCCAACACGTCGTCGACCCGCCGCCAGGTGAGCCGCGAGAGGTGCGTGATCCGGCGGCCGAGCTCGCGCACGTGCACCTGGGCGGCGCGGGCATCGTCGAGGCCGAGGGCGGCACCGAGCTCGGACCACAGCTCCGGCGCGATCCGGTCAGTCGCCCGCCCGGCGATCGCGTGCAGGTGGTCGCGGACGTCGAGCAGCGCGACCCGGCTCCGCTCCAGCTCGACGTGGGGCACGTCGACCAGCCAGGTCGCCACCAGCGACCTGAGCACGGTCGCGTCGCGCAGCCCGCCCTCGCCCTCCTTGAGGTCGGGCACCGACTCGTGGGCGAGCTCGCCGATGAGGTCGTGCCGGGAGCGGACGATCCGGTGCAGCTCGGGCAGCCGCTCGCGGGCCTGGCGGCGCCACTGGGCGAGCATCGTGGTCCGGAGCCGGAGGGTGAGGTTCGGGTCACCGGCGACGTGGCGCACGTCGAGCAGCCCCGATGCCACCCGCAGGTCCGCGTCGGCGGCCGCCACCATGTCGGGCAGCGTCCGCACCGAGTGGTCGACGGTGGCGCCGGAGTCCCACAGCGGGTACCACAGCTGCTCGGCCACCCGCCCGAGCTCGTCGTCGGTGTCTCCCACGAGCACCAGGTCGAGGTCGGACTGTGGTGCCAGCTCGCCGCGGCCGTACCCGCCGACCGCGACGAGCGCCAGCCCGTCGTCTGCCGCGCCGGCAGCGCCCCACGCCCGAGCGCAGAGCGCGTCGGCGGCCGCCGTACGCCGGGCCCGCTCGTCGGCGGTCACCGGGACCGGGACCTCTCTCGGTCCTACAGCGCGTCGGTGTCCCGGTCGCCGGTGCGGACCCGGACCACGGTCTCGACCGGGCTCACCCAGACCTTCCCGTCACCGATCCGGCCGGTCTGCGCGGTCTTGACGATGATGTCCACGACGTCCGCGGAGTCGTTGTCGTCGACCACGATCTCGACCCGGATCTTCGGCACCAGCGCGATGTCGTACTCCGCGCCCCGGTAGACCTCGGTGTGGCCCTTCTGCCGGCCGTAGCCGCTGACCTCGCTGACGGTCATGCCGGTCACGCCGAAGGTCTCGAGGGCCTCCCGGACGTCCTCCCACTTGTGCGGCTTGATCACCGCAGTCACGAGCTTCACGCGTTGGCTCCTTCGCTGTCGGTCACCGGCACGGTCGAGGTGGCGAGCACCGAGGTGGCGGGCTTGCCGCCGCCGCCGAGACCAGTGTGCAGGTCGTACGCCGTCTCCCCGTGCTGGTCGAAGTCGACGCCCTCGACCTCGGCCTCGTCGGAGACCCGCCAGCCGAGCGTGTACTTGATGGCCAGGCCGATGATCGCGGTCATCACGCCGGACCAGAGGATGGCGATGGCCGCCGCGCCGGCCTGGTGGCCGAGCGAGGTGAGGCCGCCGCCGTAGAAGAGCCCGTCCTCGCTCGCCGCGGCGTGCTCGGTGGTGGCGAAGAGGCCGATGAGCACGGTGCCGATGACGCCACCGACCAGGTGGACGCCCACGACGTCGAGGGAGTCGTCGAAGCCCAGCCGGTACTTCAGCCCCACGGCCCAGGCGCAGGCACCGCCGGCGATCGCGCCGATGGCGATCGCGCCCAGCAGGTTGACCGCACCGCAGGACGGCGTGATCGCGACCAGGCCGGCGACGATGCCCGACGCCGCACCCAGGGTGGTGGCCTTGCCGTGCAGCAGCCGCTCCACGAGCAGCCAGCCGAGCATCGCCGAGCAGGTGGCGATCGTGGTGTTGAGGAAGGTCAGCCCGGTCTCGGACATGAACTGGGCGGTGTTGGCCTCGTCGCTGTCGCCCGCAAGGACGATCGAGCCGACGTTGAAGCCGTACCAGCCGAACCACAGCAGACCGGCGCCGATCATCGTGAGCGTCAGGTTGTGTGGCCGCATCGGCTCCTTGCCGAAGCCGATCCGCTTGCCGATCACCACCGCGAGCACCAGGCCCGCGACGCCGGCGTTGATGTGCACCACCGTGCCACCCGCGTAGTCCTGGGCGCCGAGGTGCTCGGCGATGAAGCCGCCGCCCCAGACCATGTGGCCGATCGGGAAGTAGGAGAGCGTGACCCACAGCGGGAGGAAGACCACCCACGCGGAGAGCTTCACGCGGTCGGCGATCGCGCCCGAGATGAGCGCCGCCGTGATGACCGCGAACGTGAGCTGGAAGACGACCCCGATGTAGCCGTCCCAGGCGACGCCGTCGAGGGCGAACAGGTCGAACGGGTTGGCGAACAGCCCGCCGGCCGTGTCCTCGCCGAACGTCATCGACCAGCCCCACAGCACGTAGACGATGCCGACGACGCCGAGGGCGACGTAGGACATCATCATCATGTTGAGCACGGACTTCGACCGGCTCATCCCGCCGTAGAACAGGGCCAGGGCCGGGGTCGTCATCATCAGGACGAGGGCTGTCGCCACCAACATCCAGGCGTAGTAGCCGTCCACAGAACCTCCATCGGTCGTCTTGACCAGAACCCTGCTGGCCGCACGTTTCGGCCGCCCGCCTCGCAGTGTTGCGGGGATGCAACAGGTAGCGGTCTGCGTGTTACGTCGGGGTTACGGCGATGATGTGGCCCGTGACCGACGTCGAGCCCGGGCCGCCCTTCCAGCGCGCCTGGGCGCGCCTGGTAGCGGCCTGGCTCAGCGCCGGCGAGGAGTCGGCCGAGGCGGAGTCGCTGCTCCGGCGCGCGCTGGACGAGGGGGTGCACGCGCTCGACCTGCCCGCCGCCGGCGAGGTGACCGTCGGTCAGCGCCGGCGCTGCGAGGTGGCGGTCGTACGGCTCGCGGGCGCGGTCGACGAGACCGGCTACCTCGCCCACAACCAGCCCCAGGCCGAGCGCGGCGCCGAGCCGGTCGACCACTTCTGCCGGCGTGGCTGGCGGGCGCTGCGCAACCCGAGCCTCGACTTCGACGTGTGGTGGTACTGGGCGGAGTACCTCGACCCGGCCGACGAGTCGGAGACGGCCGTCAACCCGCTCGTCCACTACCTGCTCGACGGCCGGCACCGCGGCCTGCTGCCGCTCCCGCGCCGGGTGACCCGGCGGCCGGCCACGGTGTCGGCGCCGCGGCGGGCCTGCCTGTTCGCGATGTACGACGCGGACGGCCTGGTCGACGACTGCGTCGCGGCGTACGTCGAGGAGCTGGCCCGGCACGCGGACGTCTACGTCTGCGCCGACGGGTCGCTGCAGGACGGCCAGGTCGAGCGGTTGTCGGCAGCCCGCGGCGCCTGGGTCCGGGCCCACGGCGCCCACGACTTCGGCTCCTGGAGCCTGCTGGCCCGCGACCTTGTCGGCTGGGAGGCATTGGCGGCGTACGACGAGGTGCTGCTCGTCAACGACTCGTGCTGGCTGGTCCGCCCCCTCGACGAGGTGTTCGCGCGGATGGACGCGCGGGCGGGTGACTTCTGGGGTCTCCAGGTCACCGCGCGGCGCTTCGAGCCGGAGCCGTGGCAGCCGCAGTCGGTGCCCCTGGAGGAGGTGAAGCGGTCCTGGCTGCCGCCGACCGCGTTCCGCTACCCGGAGCTGGTGCACGTCGGCTCCTACTTCCTGGCCCTGCGCCGGCCCGTCCTCGACGACGCCGGCTTCCGGCGCCGGCTGGACGCCGTGCGGCCCCAGCGGGACCGGGGCAACCTGGTCCAGAAGTACGAGACCGGCACCACGCAGTACCTCGTCGGCCAGGGGTTCGACTTCGACACCTGGGTGCCCGGGCTTCGGCCCAACCACCCGGTCTACGGGCCGGGGGTCTTCGACCTGCTGGCCGATGGGTTCCCGCTGTTCAAGCGGCGGTTCCTGGTGGCCAACCCCTACGACACCCCCGACCTGGCCGACTGGAAGGAGCGGCTCCTGGCCGCCGTACCGTCCGCCGACGTCGAGATGTTCGAGCGCAACCTCCTCCGGGTCGCCGACCCCGACGAGCTCGCTCGCTCCTTCGCGATCCGGTCACCGGGATAGTCCGTGACGAAATGGTTGTGGAGAACAGTGTTCGCACGACCATTTCGTCACGGACTATCCCGGCGTGCGGGCGGCCCTTGCCCCCAGGGCGACCTCGACCAGGTGTGCGGCCCGAGCGGCGAAGGAGTGCTCGGTGCGGACCCGGGCAGCGGCGGCCCGGCGAGCGGCGTCGTCACCGAAGACGGAGTCCGGGTCGTCGAGGGTGGCCAGGCGGCGCAGGTCGTCGGGGGTCTCGTAGACCTGGACGGAGGGTCCGAACAGCTCCGCCAGCCCGTCCACCGGGTCGCTGACCACGCGGGCGCCGCTCGCGACCGCGTCGAAGAGCCGGTTGGAGACGAAGCCGTCGGCCCGCATGGCCTCGTGGTGGTCGTTGAGGACGACGCCGGCGGAGCGGTACGCCGCGGCCAGCGACTCGTTGGGCAGTGACCGGGCCCGGACCACCTCGTCGGGGACCAGGCCGGACCACAGGTCGCCGTAGACGGCCAGCGGCAGCCCCGCGGCCAGCGCGTCACGGACGACCGGCCGGAGCATCCGCCGCGAGTTGCCCACGAACAGGACCGGTTCGCCGGTGTCCGGAGCGGCCGCGTCCGGGTGGAACCGCTCGGGGTCGGTCGCCTGCGGCAGCGGCTCGATCGGGCCGGTCAGCTGCTCGGCCCAGTCCCGGCTCCGGCGCTCGGCCCAGGCCCGGCCGGCGGCCAGCACCCGGTCGTAGCCCCGGACCTCGTCAGCCGTGACCAGCTCGGGGTGGGAGATCACCCAGAGCAGGGAGACCTGCTCGGGACCGGGCTCGTGCGCGACCAGCCCGCGCAGGACCAGGACGACGTCGTCGTGCCGGCCCGTCGCCCGGTCCCACTCGGGGCGCCGGTCGACCACCACCTCGTGGCCGTGGTCCCGCAGGGCGGCGGCGAGGGCCGAGGCGAAGTGCGTGTCGCCCCACCGCCCGCCGCCAGGGCCCGCTGGAGCGGCGTTCTTGATCGCCCACCGGAGCCGGGTGCTCTCGACGATCTGCAGCCGGGCCTCCCTGACCAGCACCGGCCGCGGGATGCGCAGCCGGGGTGGCTCGTCCCGCCGCGCCGGGCCGGTGTCGTGGTCGACGACGCGCAGGCCACGCGTGGCCCAGAGCGCGGCGTCGTCGCGCGGCTCCACGACGTGCTGCCACCGGTCGAGGTAGACCCGCCGGTTGGCCAGGTGCCGGTCGTAGCGGCCCGCCGTGCGCGACTCGTGGTGGAGGACGGGCGCCGCGTCGAGCACCCGGAAGTGACCCTCCCGCAGGCGGGCCAGCCGGTGGCAGAGGTCGACGTCCTCCATGCCGTTGGAGAACACCGGATCGAACCCGCGCACCGCCACCGCGTCGGCGTACCGCAGCGCCAGCGCCGCCCCGGTCAGCGCGTGGAAGCGGAGCCCCTCGACTCCGTAGGCGTCCTCGGCCGGGAAGCCCTGCAGGAACGCGTGCGGAAGCCCGCCACAGGTCGGAAAGGCCACGCCCGCGGACTGGATCGCCCCGCTCGGGTAGGTCAGGAGCGGCTGCGCACCGAGTACGTCGTCGTCGGTCAGCGCCTCGCGGAGTGGGGCCAGCCATCCCGGCGGGACCGTGGTGTCGTTGTTGAGGAACACGACGACGTCGCCGGTGGCGTGGGCGAGGGCGAGGTTGTTGCCAAGTGCGAAGCCGTGGTTCTCCGGGCTGTGGTGCACGAGGACCCGGTCCCCTGCGAGGGCGTCCAGCGCAGCGGCGACCTCCGGTGAGGAGCCGTTGTCCCACACCACGACCTCGACCGGTGACCCGCCGGCGGCGGTGTCGGCCAGCAGCGACCCGACGCACGCCGTGGTGAGCTCGCTGTCGTCGTAGGTCGGCACGACCACGCTGGTCAGCCCCGCGGTCCGGGGCCGGTCCCCCAGGGCGGCCCAGTCGACGAGGTGCTTGTTCAGGACGACCCGGCGCCAGTCACCGGGTGGCGGGCGGAGGGCACGGCGGCGGTCCGGGAACCTGCGGCGTACGCCGACGACCGGCACCAGCTCCACCTCGGTGCGCCCGCGCAGCAGCAGGTCGAGCAGCCAGGCGGTCGGCAGGGCGGGATCGACCGGGCCGAGCGCCAGCAATGCGTCGCGCCGGGCCACCAGCCGGGCCGGCTCGACATCGGGCGCGGGCGTGCGGAACACGACCTTGTCCCCGTTGCCCCGCTCCCCCTCGAGCTCGTCGGCCACGAACGGCCGGCCCAGGCCCACCAGCCGCTCGAGCCGGTCGGGCACCCAGGAGTCGCCGGCGTCGAGGAAGGCGACGTGGTCCCCCGTCGCCTCCGCGAGCGACGCCACGACCTCCCGGTCGGTGAGGGTCTGGTTGTCGAGGGTGGCCAGCGAGATGGCGCGGAGCTCGTCGTCGTAGCCGGGGTCGAACACGACGGAGACCCGCGGCATGTCAGCCCAGCAGCGCGTCGACGAAGGCGTTCGCGTCGAACGGCGCGAGGTCGTCCGGCCCCTCGCCGAGCCCGACGAGCTTGACGGGTACGCCGAGCTCGCGCTGCACGGAGACCACGATGCCGCCCTTGGCCGAGCCGTCCAGCTTGGTCAGCACGACGCCGGTGACGTCGACGACCTCGGAGAAGACCCGGGCCTGGACCAGGCCGTTCTGGCCGGTCGTCGCGTCGATGACCAGCAGCACCTCGGTGACGGGTGCGAGCTTCTCGATCACCCGCTTGACCTTGCCGAGCTCGTCCATCAGGTTCGCCTTGGTCTGCAGCCGGCCGGCGGTGTCCACGATGACCGTGTCGACGCCCCCGTCGACGCCGTGCTGGACCGCGTCGAAGGCGACGCTGGCCGGATCGGTGCCTTCCGCGCCGCGCACCACCTCGACGCCGACCCGCTCCCCCCAGGTCGCGAGCTGGTCGACGGCGGCGGCCCGGAAGGTGTCGGCCGCGCCGAGGGTGACGGTGCGGTCCTCGGCCACGAGGATGCGCGCCAGCTTGCCGACCGTGGTGGTCTTGCCGGTGCCGTTGACGCCGACGACGAGGACGACGCCCGGCTTGCCGTCGGCGCCGCTGACCTGCAGGCGGCGGTCCATGGTGGGGTCGACGAGCCCGACGAGCTCGGCTCGCAGCGCGGCCTTCGCGTCCTCGGGAGCGCCCTCGACCCGCAGCCGGGTGCGCAGCCCCTCGACGATCTGCTGGGTGGGCGCCACCCCGAGGTCGGCGGTGAGCAGGAGGTCCTCGATCGACTCCCAGGTCTCCTCGTCGAGCCGGTCGCGGCTGAGCAGCGCCAGCAGTCCCTTGCCGAAGCCGCCCTGCGCCCCGGCCAGCCGCTGGCGCAGCCGGACCAGCCGGGATGCCGTCGTCTCGGGCTTCTCCATGGTGGCCGGAGGCGCGCTCACCTCGACCGGCGGCGCCTGGGTGTCCGCGGCCGCTTCGGGCGGCTGCACGATCACGTCGGTGTGCGTGTCCGGCAGGGGGGCGGGCCTGCGGCCGCGGACCACGAGACCGATCACGACGCCGACCAGCAGCACGGCGACGACGGCGATGATGAGGATCAGCAGCGCCAGCTCGGACATGCACCTATCCAATCAGGAGGCCGGCGTCAGCGGAGCAGTGGTGTGACCGCGGCGCGGATCTCCTCGGGCATGGGTACGACGGGGCGCACCGGGTCGGTGTTGTCGACGTAGACGTGCACGAAGGTGCCCTCGGCCGCGGCCTCGTCGCCAGGGCCCTGGAAGAGGCCGACCTTGTAGATGACCGAGGAGTTCCCGACCTTCTCCACATAGACGCCGACGTCGACCGGCGCCGGGTAGCCGACCTCGGCGAAGTACCTGCACCCGACCTCCGCGACCACGCCGATCGCGGGGAGGCTCCGGATGTCGGTGCCGGTCGCCTGCTCGAGGTGGTTGTTGACGACGGTGTCGATGATCTCGAAGTAGCGCGCGTTGTTCATGTGCCCGTAGACGTCGATGTCGGCCCAGCGGGTGGTGACGGTCTCCCAGTGGACGTAGTGGTCCCGGGTCGGGCGCTGGGCGGGCACGGTGCTGCTCCGGCCGGTCCGGCTAGGAGGCCTCGGCCTCGCGCAGCCGCTGGCTGATCACCGCGGAGACGCCGTCGTTGCGCATCGAGACGCCGTAGAGCGCGTCGCCGACCTCCATGGTCCGCTTCTGGTGGGTGATGACCACGAGCTGGGAGTTCTCCCGCAGCTCCTCGTAGATCTCCAGGAGGCGGCCGAGGTTGGTGTCGTCGAGCGCGGCCTCGACCTCGTCGAGGATGTAGAACGGCGACGGCCGGGCCTTGAAGAGGGCGACCAGGAAGGCGACCGCGACCAGCGAGCGCTCGCCACCGGAGAGCAGCGAGAGCCGCTTGATCTTCTTGCCGGGCGGCCGGGCCTCGACCTCGATGCCGGTGTTGAGCATGTCGTCGGGGTCGGTGAGCACCAGCCTGCCCTCGCCGCCCGGGAACAGCCGGTGGAAGGTCTGCTCGAAAGCCCGCTCGACGTCCTCGTAGGCCTCGCGGAAGACCTGCTCCACCCGCGCGTCGACCTCGCGGACGATGTCGAGGAGGTCCTTGCGGGTCTTCTTGAGGTCCTCGAGCTGCTCGCCGAGGAACTTGTGCCGCTCCTCGAGGGCGCTGAACTCCTCCAGGGCGAGCGGGTTGACGGTGCCGAGCATCGCCAGCTCGCGCTCGGCGGCCCGCAGCCGCTTCTGCTGCTCCTCGCGGACGAACGGCGCCGGCTCGGGCTCGTCCTGACCCTCCTCGACCGTCCCGGTGAACGGGACCGGCTGGTCGGGGCCGTAGTCGGCCACGAGGGTCTCGGCGTCCAGCCCGAGCTCCTCGAGAGCCCGCTCCTCGAGCTGCTCGAGCCGCATCTTCTGCTGGGTGCGGGCCATCTCGTCGCGGTGCACCGAGCTGACCAGCTCGTCGTGCTCGCGGGCCAGGTCGCGCAGCCGGCCGCGTACGGCGAGCAGCGCCTCCTCGCGGCCCTGCCGGGCCCGCTCGACCTCGGCTCGGGCCTCGGCCGCCCGGGCGACCGAGCGGTCGAGCCGATCGAGCACGAAGCCGACCGCGACGCCGACGGCCTCCGCGGCCCGCCCCTCGCGGAGCAGCCGGGTTCGGCGTTCGATCTCGCGGGCGCGGGTCTCGCGCTCCTCGTGAGCGGCGCGCAGGAGCTGGTCGGCGCGGCCGTGCAGCGCGCGGGACCGCTCCTCGCCTGTGCGCAGGGCGAGCCGGGCCTCCGTCTCGGCCTGTCGGGCGCCGCGAGCGGCCTCGGCGAGGGGCTCGCGCTGATCGGTGACCTCCTCGAGCTCCGGGTCCTCCTCGGCCCGGGCCAGCCGCGCCTCCAGCTCTCCGAGCCCCGCGAGGTCCTGGTCGCGGGCGACGCGCGCCTCGGCGATGGCGCGCTCCAGCCGCTCCGCCTCCCCCCGGGCCGCCCGGGCCTGGGCGCCGAACTGGCCGAGCTCCTCGGCCACCGCCGCCAGGGTCGCGTCGGACTCGTGCAGCTTGGCCAGCGCGACGTCGACCCGCTTCTGGGCCTCGTGCCGCTCGCGCTCGAGCCGGGACATGTCGAAGCCGAGCCGCTCGCCCGCGGCCACCGCCTCGGACAGCTGCTGGGCCGCCTCGTCGACCGCGGCCTGGATCTCGATGAGGCTGGGCCGGCTGGCCGAGCCACCTGCCGCCACGTGCGCGCCGAGCAGGTCGCCGTCGCAGGTGACCGCGGTGAGCGAGGGGTCGTCACGGACGAGCGCCCGCGCGGCCGCCAGGTCGTCGACCACGGCGACCCGGTCGAGCAGCCTGGTGAGCGCCGGGCGCACCGTGTCGGGGCAGGTGACCACGTCGATGGCGTACGTCGCGCCCGCGGGCAGCGCCGGCCAGCCGCTGACGTCGTGGGTCGGCCCCGAGCCGAGCAGCAGCCCGGCCCGGCCGAGGTCGTGGTCCTTCAGGTGGCCGATGGCGGCCACGGCGGAGTCGGCGTTCTCCAGCGCGACCGCGTCGGCGGCCGAGCCGAGCGCGCTGGCGACCGCGGCCTCGAAGCCGCTCCGGACGGTCAGCAGCGCGGCCACCGAGCCCAGCAGGCCGGACACCTGGTCGGAGGCGGCCAGCAGCGCGCCCGCGCCGTCCTTGCGGTTGAGGCCGAGCTCGAGGGCGTCCTTGCGGGCGGCCAACGTCGCCCGGTCGCGCTCGGCGCGCTGGGCCTCCTCGCGGGCCTTGGCCAGCCGCTCCTCGAGGTCGGCGAGCTCGGCAGCGGCGGCTTCGTGCTCGGCGTCGAGCCCCTCCTCGCCGGCGTCGAGCCCGGCGACCCTGGTCTCCAGCGCGGTGAAGTCGCGCTGGGCGCGGGCGGCCCGGTTGAGGGCGTCCTCGTGCGCCTGGGTGAGCCGGCCGATCTCGTCGTCGGCCGCGGTTGCCCGGGAGCGCAGCGCGTTGACCTGGCCGGTGAGGCGGGCCAGCCCCTCGCGACGGTCGGCGGCGGCGCGCTGCAGCCCGGACACCCGGCGCTCCTCCTCGGCGACCGCCTCCTCGGCGGTACGGCGGGCGGACACCGCCTGCTCGAGGGTCAGCCGGTGCTCCTCGACCTCGGCCTCGATGGCGAGCTCCTGCTCGCGCAGGTGGGCGGCCTCCACCTCGAGCGCCTCGGGGTCGCGCCCCGTCGCCACCTCACCGGTGGCCAGCCCCTCGGCGTTGCGGACCCGCTCGGCGGCCAGGGACTGGGTCCCGCGCAGCCGCTCGCGGAGCCCGCTCAGCTGGAACCACGTCTCCTGCGCCTGCGCGAGTGCCGGGAGGTCCTCGCGGAGGGCCGCCTCGAGCTCGCCCTCGCGCCGGGCCGCGGCGGCCTGCTGGGCCTCCACCTCCTCGCGCCTGGCGACCAGCACGGACTCATCGGCCAGCTCCTGCTCCAGGGCGGCCCGCGCGGTGACGAGGTCGTCGGCGATCAGCCGGGCCTTGGCGTCGCGGACCGTCGACTGCACGCCGGCCGCGCGCCGGGCCACCTCGGCCTGGCGGCCCAGCGGCTTGAGCTGGCGGCGGATCTCGCCCAGCAGGTCGGTCAGGCGGGTGAGGTTGCCCTCGCAGGCGTCGAGCTTGCGGAGCGCCTTCTCCTTGCGCTTGCGGTGCTTGAGGACGCCGGCGGCCTCCTCGACGAACCCCCGCCGGTCCTCCGGGGTCGCGTGCAGGATCGAGTCGAGCTGGCCCTGGCCGACGATGACGTGCATCTCCCGGCCGATGCCGGAGTCGGAGAGCAGCTCCTGCACGTCGAGCAGGCGGCAGGGGGTGCCGTTGATGGCGTACTCGGACCCGCCGCTGCGGAACATGGTCCGGCTGATCGTCACCTCGGAGTAGTCGATCGGGAGCGCGCCGTCGGTGTTGTCGATCGTCAGCAGCACCTCGGCCCGCCCCAGCGGCGGCCGCCCGGCCGTGCCGGCGAAGATGACGTCCTCCATCTTCCCGCCGCGCAGCGACTTGGCGCCCTGCTCGCCCATGACCCAGGCGAGGGCGTCGACGACGTTGGACTTGCCGGAGCCGTTGGGCCCGACGATGCAGGTGATCCCCGGCTCCAGCTGGAGGGTGGTGGAGGACGCGAAGGACTTGAACCCCTTGAGGGTCAGGCTCTTCAGGTACACGGGGCTCCCTCGCAGATAGCGGGACGTCAGGGGCTGACGCGGGGGAAGCTCAGCCCTCCGAACCCTACCCGCGTCGTACCCCGGGACCGTGAATCCCCGGCCGGTGTGCCCGGGCGTGTCAGGCGGGAGGGGCGCAGGTCCCGCCTCATGCCGGTGGGGGCAGCACCACACCGAACCCGGTCACCGCCAGGCGCAGCAGCACCTGGCCGGGCGCGAGCAGGTCGGCGATCTTCGCCGCGGTGAGTACCTCGAGCTCGGCGAGCCGCTCGGCGTACGCCGCAGGGCCGGCCAGCCGGGCCTGCTGCAGCTCCACCGTGTTGTGCCACACCTTCACCCGCGACTCGCGGAGGAACCGCTTCGAGGCCCGCTGGTTGAGGGGCTGGAGCACCCGGTCCAGCAGGCTCCGCGCCGACTGGGCCGCGAGCTCGCCGTCCTCGGCCGCCACCCGGCCCGAGAGGACGCCGTCGATCCGCTCGTGGTCGCGCCGCCGGCGCGCCATGAGCGCGGGATCGACGAAGTCCTCGTCGCTGATGACCGCGAGCAGCGCCTGGGGCAGGTCGTAGTTGATGTGCGCGTTGATCCCCAGCAGCACGTGCTGGAGGGGCTTGAGGTCCGGCGGTGCGTCGAACGCGAGCCGCCAGGGACGTGGCGGCCGGCCGCCGGCCAGGTCGGCGTCGAGGGCCGCCAGGTAGAGGTTGGCGAAGGCGACGTCCCACGCCTCGACCCACGGGCCGTCCTCGAAGACCCCGTCGCCGACCGCCGTGGCCACCGCGACCGTCGTGCGCTGGTAGGTGCCGAGGAACTCGCGGCGGTGCTCCTTCTCCGGGGGCAGCCCGTCGAGGCGGTCCTGCATGGCCGCGACCACCACGTCGATCGAGCCGCGGTCGCGCTCCGCCATGGACGGTCAGGCTAGCCCCGCCCCGTTGGGCTCAGCGGTAGCGCTCGGAGACAGCCGCCAGCCCACTCACCAGCATGTCGATGCCGAACTCGAACCGCTCGTCGCCGTCGCCCGAGGTCATCTCGGTGGTGTAGGTGGTCAGCATCGGGAACCGCTCCGGCGGGAGCTGCCGCCAGAACTGCAGCATCTGCTCGTCGATCGCCTCGTGGTCGGGCTGCTCGCCCGCCTTGGTGGAGTTCTCCCGCGCGATCCAGATCGACTCCTCGTAGGCGAGCGCGCCGACATAGAGGGAGGCCACGTCGCACATCCAGGCGGCGGCCTGGGGCGAGATGCCACCCGCGAGGCAGATCGCCATCATCCCCTCCGCGACCCGCATGGTCCCCTCCATGGTCGGGACCTGGCCCATCGCGGCCCGGGCGGAGCCCGGGTGGGCGCGGTAGATCGCCAGGGTGTCGCGGAGCATCTGCTTGAGCTGCTCCGCCCAGCGCTCGGGGTCCGGCTCCGGTACGTCGATCTGGGAGGCGATCCGGTCGAGGACCAGCTGGTCGAGCTCGTCGCGGTTGCGGACGTGCTGGTAGAGCGAGGCCGGCCCGGTGTCGAGCGTCCGGGCCAGCGAGCGCATCGACACCGCGTCGTACCCGTCGGTGCGCATCATCTCCAGCGCCGCGTCGACGATCCGGTCGGTGGTCAGCGGCTCCTTGCGCTCCCGAGGCTGCGGGCGCGCGGTCGGCAGCGTCACCCGGACCCGGACCGGTCCGGCCTGCCAGGTGCGCTCACGGTTGTCTCCCTCGGCCATGTCGAACAATGTACTTGACACGAACAGTGTTCGCTATTAGAACAGTGTTCGCACAGCACGAACACCGTTCGTCCGTTATCCCAGGAGTCCCAATGTCCGTCACCACTCCCTCCCCAGCGGCGGATACCTCGCCGCAGGAGTCCCGCGGCTACAAGTACCGCTGGATGGTCATGGCCGTCGTCATCGTGGCCGACGTCATGGACCTGCTCGACGCCACGATCGCCAACCTGGCCGGCCCCTCGATCCGGGCCGACCTCGGTGGCAGCGAGAGCACCCTGCAGTGGGTCCTCGCGGCGTACACGTTGGCCTTCGCCATCGGCCTGGTCATCTCGGCCCGGGCCGGCGACATCGTCGGCCGGCGCCGGATGTTCATCATCGGCATGGCCGGGTTCACCCTCGCGTCCCTGCTCTCCGGCCTCGCCCCGACCGCCGGGGCGCTGATCGCCTTCCGGGTCCTGCAGGGCGCCTTCGGCGCGGTGATGATCCCGCAGGGGCTGGCGATGGTGAAGCAGTCCTTCCACCCCGACGACCTGCAGAAGGCGTTCATCCCGTTCGGCCCGATCATGGGGCTGGCCGCCGTCCTCGGCCCGATCCTCGCGGGCTTCCTCATCGACGCCGACCTGTTCGGCAGCGGCTGGCGGATGATCTTCCTGATCAACATCCCGGTCGGCGTCGTCGGCACCGTGCTCGCGGTGAAGTACCTCCCGCAGGTGCCCCGCGAGCGCGACAAGAAGCTGGACGTCACCGGCTCGGTGCTCCTGGCCCTCGCCTCGGCGCTGCTGATCTACCCGCTGGTCCAGGGCCGCGAGCACGACTGGCCGGCCTGGTGCTTCGTGATGATGGCCGCGTCCGCGGTGGTCTTCGCAGGGTTCGTGCTCAGCGAGCGCCGCTCGACGCACCCGGTGATCGAACGCTCGCTGTTCCGCAACCGCGGCTTCGTGGCCGGGGTGGTCTTCCTGGCGTCGTTCTTCGTCGCCATGAACGGCGTGATGCTCATCGTGAACCTGTTCATCCAGCTCGGCCTCGGCTTCACCCCGATGCACACCGGCCTGGCCATGACCCCACTCGCCCTCGGCCTGGCGGTCGGCGCAGCCACCTCCGGTGCCGCACTCGGCCCGAAGTTCGGCCGCAAGGTGCTCCACGGCGGCCTGCTGGTCATCGGCGTCGGCATGGTCGGTCTCTGGCTGACCATCGACCACTTCGGGACCAGCGCGACCGGGTGGGACCTCGCCCCCGCGCTGTTCGTGACCGGCCTGGGCAGCGGCGCGATCTTCGCCCCGCTGTTCGACATCATCCTGGCCGACCTCGGCGACCACGAGGTCGGCACGGGCTCCGGGGTGCTCAACGCCTCGCAGCAGTTCTCCGGTGCGCTCGGGGTGGCCATCATCGGCACGATCTTCTTCCAGTGGCTGCCCACCGACGGCTGGGCCGACTCGACCAAGGGGATCGTCTGGGTGAGCCTGGCCTGCTACGCGGTCAGCTTCCTGGTGGCGTTCCTGCTCCCGAAGGAGGCCCGCGAGGGCGCCGAGCTGGCTTGAGGTTGGGTCTGGGTCTTCGTTCGTGGCTCCGTCTGCGGGCCGGGGACGGGGAGGCCCGGCGGGCGGGATCCACCCCTCCGCGAGATGTTCCACTCGCAGGCTGTCTCGAAGCATATCTCGCTCCGGGGGGCCAGTCCCAACCACCGCCCGCCGGGCCTCCCCGTCCCCGTCCCAGACACGTCGCCCTCACTTCGTCTACACGTGGGTGGGAAGGGCGGCGGTGCGGG
>NZ_DASUFR010000081.1:0-12218 GCF_036274455.1 Nocardioides sp.
GGCGGCACCCGGGCTGGTGGTCCCGCACCTGAGGGACGAGCTCGACCTGAGCTACACGGTCGGCGGGCTGCACGTCGCCGCGTTCGCGGCCGGGAGCCTGGTGGCCGGGTTGGCGTCGTCCCGGCTCGAGGTGGCGATCGGCCGCCGGGCCCTGCTCTGGTCGTCGGCCGTCCTGCTCTGTGTGGGGACGGTCGGCCTGACCGCCGGCAAACTGGCGGTGGTGACCATCGCGGCGGTCCTGGTCATGGGGCTCGGCGGCGGGCTCCTCCTGGCCACCATCCAGGCGATGCTCGCCGACCACCACCACGAGCACAGCACGGTCGCGCTGACCGAGGCGAACGTCGCGGCGAGCATCGCCTACGTCGTCCTCATCGGCGCCTTCGCCCTGGCCGCGGCACTCGAGGTCGGCTGGCGGGCCGCACTGCTGGTCTCGCTGGTCGTGCCCGCGCTGGTCTGGTGGACCAACCGGCGGCTCGCCATCGAGACCGCCGCACCTCATCCGGACCAGGAGCGGGTCGGCCTGCCCCGGGCGTTCTGGGTCGCCGCGGCCGTCCTCGTCTGCGTCACCGCGGCGGAGTGGTGCGTCACCGCCTGGGGCGCCACCTTCGTCGACGACGAGGTCGGCGTCTCGACCGACACCGCAGTCAGCCTGATGGTGGGCTACTTCGGCGGGGTCGTGGTCGGACGGACGGCCGGCAGCCGGCTGGCCAGGCGCCACGACCCCTCGCGCCTGCTGGCGGTCGCACTGGCCATCGCGGCGATCGGCTTCGCGGTCCTCTGGCCGTCGGGTTCGCCCGCGCAGGCGGTCGTGGGGCTGGCGCTGCTGGGAGTCGGCATCGGCAACCTGTTCCCGATGGCACTCTCCCTGGCCGTCTCGCTGGCCCCGGGCCGGGCCGGGGCCGCGAGCGGCCGGGCGGTGATGATGACCTCGCTCGCCGTGCTGCTCGCACCGCTGACCGTCGGGGCGCTGGCGGACGCGACCTCGCTCAAGCTGGCGCTGGTGGTGGTTCCCGTCCTGCTCGTGCTCGCCGCGACCGGGCTCGCCGGCGTACGGCGAGCCCGGGCAGCGACGCTCGTCTAGGTGCGGGTGCCCGGGAGCAGGCGCAGTGCCCGCCCGAAGTTGGGGGTGGGGGTGCCGCGCTGGAGCAGTCGCCGAGCGGCGCGAGGGGGTGACGTGATTCCCTTCTCGCGCATCATCCGCGAGATCGCCCCCGCGATCTGTGGTGCGGCGAACGACGTGCCGCTCCACACCGCCCAGGCGTTCTTCGGGTAGTGGTCGGGGGGTGGCCACGACGGGTGGTGCTTGCTGAACGCCGGGTCCTCGTCGCCCGGGACGAAGGTCGACACGATCCCCTGGCCGATGCAGCTGCACGTCACCCAGGGCCCTCGCGACGACCAGCCCGCACCCTGCATCCGGGTGTTCAACGCGGCCACGGAGATCACGCGGTCTGTGAAGGCCGCCGGCCACACCGGCCGGTTGTCCCCGTAGTTGCCCGCGGAGACCACGACCGCCGGGGCCTCACGCTTCCGGCGTGCCACGATCTCGTCGATCACGTCGAGGGCCAGCTCGAGGGCCACGCTCGGTCGGTCGTCCACGGTGCGCATCCCGACCGACAGGCTCAGCACGTCGGCGCCGTCCTTCACCGCCCGGATCATCGCGGCGGCGATGGCGAGCTCACTGGCGAAGCCGTCGCTGTCAAGCGCGCGGTAGACCCTGATCCTGGCGTCGCGGTCGACCAGCCGCACGATCCCCGCGGCGAAGGTGCCGTGCCCGGCCGCGAAGTCGAGGAAGCCGTTCTTGGGCCGCGGGAACCTGTCGAGCGGGTCGATGTTGCCCTCGGCGCCCGGGGTCCGTCGGACCTCATTGAGCCATCCGTCCGTGCGGGTGTTGGCCTTCGCGATGCCGGTGTCGATGACGGCGACCATGACCTTGCCCTGCGGCTTGCGCCGACCGGCCGCGATGAACGCTTCGTCACTGGCGTCCGCCTGGGTGGGCGCCGGGCCGACGGCCGCCTTGGCGACGATGTGCAGCGCCGTGACCAGGTGGGGCGAGACCTGCACGGGTGCTCCGCCGGCCGGCCCGCCGGGCGCTGGGCCGGCTGCTCCGCCGGGTGGTGTGGCCAGCTCACCCATCGCGCCGCGCATGTCCTGGTTCCGCGACTCGTCGGAGCGCCGGTACGTGTAGACGCTCAGCCTGCCGGCGAGCTCCCGGGGGATCTCGGAGCCCGCGGCATCCGGCGGAAGCCGGTGGAACCCGTTGTCGTTGAGTGCAGTGTCCGCCTCCGTGGAGGGGCTCCGTCTTTTGTCTTCGTGCCGGACGAGGAGCTCCCCAGGCACGACCAGCGACCATCGCCTGCTGGCGGTCGGCTCGGTCGTGAAGTGGACGACGTTCGAGCCGGCGTCGGAACGCCGGTCCTCGAGCAGCTGGTCCAGCTCGTCCTTACCGTCGGGGACGGCGCTGCGTTGCCGCGTCCCGGTTGCGCTGGTCTTGCCCGCGAGCAGGTCGGTCTGCTCCCGATTGCGCTTGCGGTCCTGCGTCTCCTGCTCCGGGGTGCGTGGCGGGACGTGGAGGTCCGAGAACGGTGCCGGGTCGGTGGCCATGGGTGCCTCTCTTGGTCTTGTGCTCTGTGTCTTGTGTGACATGGCGGCGGGGAGAGACGCGGTCCTCCCCTGCCTAGTCCCGATACGCTGAGCGCCGCAATGGATACTTCGGGTCATGCGGCCGGCCCGACCGCCCTGCTGACCCGGGCCGAGGCGGCGTACCAGTTCGCGGTCGCGGACCCCGCTGCCGCCGCGCCGGTGACGGAGGCGCTCGTGATCGAGGCCCGCCGCACCGGCGACGTCGAGGCCGAGGTGCTGGCCCTGCGGGCCCAGGCGTGGTGCGTAGTCCGTGCCGAGCTCGCCGAGCAGCGGGGCCGGCGGCTGCTCAACCGCGCCGCCCGCCTCGCGGAGGCGGCCCGGCTCGACGAGCGGCTCGCGGAGGTCCTCCTCGTGCGGTCCGCGGTCAACGAGGAGCTGGGCGCCACCCGCGCGGCCGAGCGGGACCTGCTGCGTGCCCGTGACCTGCTGGGCGACAAGGTCCCGCCCGGCCTGGAGCAGCAGACCGCGGTTCTGCACCAGAACGCGGGCCGGATCGCCGAGGCCGCGGCGATCTACCGGCGCGCGCTGAGGCGGCGCGACCTGCCGGTCGACATCCGGGGGAAGATGACCAACAACCTCGCGTTGATCGAGGCCCAGCTCGGCCGGTACGGCGTCGCACTGGCCCTCGCCGGCCAGGCGCGGGCCCTGGCCGAGCAGATCGGTCCGTTCGCGACGGCGATCTTCACCGAGAGCGAGGCCTGGGTGCTCGCCCATGCGGGCCGGCTCCCCGAGAGCCTGGCGCTGTTCGAGGAGTCGGAGCGGCTCTTCGAGGTCGCGGACCTCCCGCTCGGAGAGCTGCACGCCGACGCCGCCGACGCCTTCCTCGATCTTCGGCTGCTGCCCGAGGCACGCTCGGCGGCCGACCGCGCCGTGCGCGAGTTCAGCGACACCGACGTCCCGCTCATGCGGGCCGAGGCGCAGCTGCGCGTCGCCCGGGTCGCCCTGTCCGAAGGCGACGCGGAGGGCGCCAGCAAGGCGTCGCGCGAGGCCGTGGAGGCCTTCCGGCAGCAGCAGCGAGTGGGCTGGGCCTGGCGCGCCGCGGTGGTCGGGATCGAGGCCCGCCTCGAGGCGGGGACCGTGACTCACACCGATCTCCGGGACGCGCGTCGCGCGGCGGCGACGCTCGAGCGGTTGGGGATGACGGTCGAGGCGGTCGACGCGCACCTCACCGCGGGGCGCGCGGCGAGCCGGCTCGGCCGCGACGCCTGGGCGCGGGAGAGCTTCGAGCACGCCCACGAGCTGGCCCGTGGCTCCTCGATGCTGACCCGGCTGCGCGGCCGGCTCGCGGCGGCCTCGGCAGCGGCGCTCCGGGACGAGCCCGCGCTCGTCGTACGCCACTGCCGCCAAGGGCTGGAGGACCTCGAACGCCACCGCGGCCAGCTCGCCTCGACCGAGCTCCGCGTGCTCGCCTCGGCGCACGGGGTCGAGCTCGGCCAGCTGGCGCTGCGTGCCCTGCGGGGGACCTCGTCCGCGGTCAAGGTGTTCGACTGGATGGAGCGCAACCGGGCCACGGCCCTCCTCTCGGTGCAGCGCGCCGGCGTCGACGGCTTCGCCGAGGAGTTCGAGCGGCTGCGCGAGATGCGCAGCGAGATCGACGCGAGCGGCGCCTCCGAGGCCCTGGTCGCGCGGCACGCCGCGCTCGAGCAGCGGCTCAGGCGGCTGACGTGGGGAAGCAGCAACGGCAGGAAGCACGCCCGGACCCGGCGGGTCCCGACCCGGGAGCTGCAGGCGCTGCTCGGAGACCGGGTGCTCGTGGAGTACGGCGTCCTCGACGGCGAGGTCTTCGCGGCGGTCGTCACCGCGGACCAGGTGACCGTGAGCACGGTCGCGCCGGTGGCGGTGCTGCGCGAGGAGCGCGACCGGCTCGCGTTCGCGCTGCGGACCTTGGCCCGCCTCGTGGGCCGCGACGCGCGGCCCGAGCGGGCCAGACTGGCCCGTGAGCGGGTGGCCGGGCTGCGCCGGCTGCTGGTCGAGCCGCTGGCGCTGCCGCCGGACCGGGAGGTCGTCGTCGTGCCCGTCGATTTCCTCCAGAGCGTCCCGTGGTCGGCCCTGGTCGACGCGCCGGTGTCCCTGAGCCCGTCGGCGTCGTTCTGGGCCGGCGCCCGGCAGCGGCCCCGGCCCGCATCGGGGAAGGTGCTCCTCGCCGCGGGCCCGGGACTGTCCGCGGCCGAGGACGAGGTCCGGCGGCTGGGCCTCCGGCACGACGACAGCGTGGTCCTGGTCCCGCCGGACAGCACGGTCCGCCGGGTCGCCGACGAGCTGGATGGCGCCACCACAGCCCACTTCGCCTGCCACGGGGTCGTCCGTGCCGACAACCCGATGTTCTCCGGCCTGCGGCTGAGCGACGGACTGCTCACCGTCCAGGAGCTCGAGCTGCGCGACCTGGCGCCGTACCGCGTCGTCCTCGCCGCCTGCGAGGCGTCGGCCGACATCGCCTACACCGGAGGCGAGCTGCTGGGCTTCGTGAGCGCCCTGGTCGCCCGAGGGACCGCCGGCGTCCTCGGCAGCATCCAGCTGGTCCCGGACGAGGCGGCGGCCGGGTTCATGGTCCGCGTCCACGAGGAGCTCCACGGCGAGGCGACCCTGGCGTCCGCGCTGCACGCGGCGCGGGGCTCGCTCGACCTCGACGACCCTGCCGACCTCGTCAACTGGTGCGGCTTCACGGCCTACGGCGCCGCGTAGACCTGGGGCGGGCGCTTGGCCGGCCGCCACTCGACCGCCCTCTCTAGGCTCGTTGCATGCGCTCCGACGCGGACCTCGCGGTCTACGTGGCCGCGCGGTGGCCGTCACTGGTCAGGGAAGCCGTCCTGCTCGGCGTCGGTCCCGACGAGGCCGCCGACGTGGCCGTCGACGCCCTGGCCCGGTGCCGCAAGCGCTGGCGGCAGGTCAGCCACGAGCACGACCCCGACGCGGTGGTGCGCGAGGAGCTCGCTTGGGCCGCGAGCCGGCGCCCGACGACTCCGACCGAGAGCCGTGAGCGGGCCGCGGAGGACCTCCTCGTCCTGGCGCCACCGACGATCCGGGACCTCGAGCAGCGGGCCCGCGACAGCTCCCGGGCCACCCTCGAGAAGGCGGCGAAGGTGGCGGTGCCGCTGGTCCTGGTGGCGGCGGGCGCCGGCGCGTACTTCGCGACGACCGGCGACGGGACGAAGGAGCCGCCGTCCGCACCTCGCGAGACCATCTCGCAGGCTGCGACCACGCACGCGGAGAACCCTGCTCCGGGCGTCGTCTGGTACGCCGACGGCCAGCTCCACCTCGCGGACCGGGTGGTGGCGGTCGAGGGCCTGACCAACATGACCCGGATAGGCACCGGAGTCGTGTACGGCGACGAGGAGGGCCGGGTCGTCCACCTGCGGGCCGACGGCACGCGCGACCTGCTCGGCCACACCGACCCCGCAGCGCCGGTCGCGGCCAGCGACGAGAGCTCCTGGGCAGCATGGGTGGACACCGGGACCGGCGCGCTGGTCGTCGAGCAGGCCGACACCGGCGAGGTGGTCGGGACCACGGAGGTCGCAGCCGCGGCGCGGGTGGTCGCCGTCGACGGCACCCAGGTCTACTTCGTCGACGCCGACGGTCTGCAGGTCTACACCCCGGGCACCGACCCGCAGCTGCGGCCGTTCCTGCCCGGCGACATGCTGGACGCCCGAGCCCGGATGACGGCGTTCCAGGGTGACCAGGCGACCATCCAGGTGTCCCCGGCGTTCTTCAGCGTGGTCCACGCGCTTCCCGGGCAGGGCGCCCAGCTGTCACCGGATGGGCGGCTGGTGGCGACCCGGCTCCCCGACGGCAGGGTGGCGATCTACGACACGGCGTCGGGCCACCGGTTGGACAGTGGTCTCGCCAGGACCGACGACGTCGTGGCCTTCGCGCCGGGCCGCTACCTCACCATGGACTACGTCGTGGTCTCGAGCGCCGGCGTCCCGACCCACGACCTCGAGCTGCGCACCTGTCGCCTCCGCCCGACGACCTGCACGACCGCCACGCGGATCCCCAACACCGGCGGCATGCCGGTGCTGGCCCGCTGACCGCTCCCGCGCGCCGACCGCTCCCGCGACCGACCTAGGCTCGCGGCATGCGCGCGGACGCTGACCTGATGGTCTACGTGGCCGCGCGGTGGCCCTCACTTGTGCGGGAGGCCGTCCGGCTCGGTGTCTCGCCCGCGGAGGCACCGGACGTGGCCGCCGAGGCACTGGCCAGGTGCCGCCGCGCCTGGGGCCGCGCCAGCCGCGAGGAGAACGTCGATGCGCTCGTCCGGGAGGAGCTGGTGAGGGCGGCGAGCCGGCGGGCGCACACGCCCGAGGCCACCCGCGAGGAGGCCGCCCGGGAGCTGCTCGTCCTGGCGCCACCGGACCTCGAGGACCTCGAGCAACGGCAGCGGGAGAGCGACCGGGCAGGGCTGAAGCGCGCCGGGATCGTCGCCGTACCGCTCCTGCTTGTCGCAACGGGTGCAGGCGCCTACGTCGCCACGTCCGGCGACAGCGGCGCGAACCCGGACCGCGACGACGTCCTCCCCAACGTCGCCGTCGTGCGCGAGGAGAACCCGGCCCCGGGCGTCGTCTGGTACGCCGACGGCAAGCTCCACCTCGCCCACCAGGTGCTCTCGGTCGACGGGGTTCGGGACATGACCAGGATCGGCGACGGGGTGGTCTACGGCGACGACGAAGGGCTGGTCGTCTACGCCGCCGACGACGGGAGCCGAGAGGTGTTGGGCCACAAGGACCCGGCTCTCCCGGTCGTGGCCACCGACGAGACCGGCTGGGCCGCGTGGGTCGACCCGACCGGGAAGACACCCAGGCTGGTGGTCACGGAGGCGTCGACCGGCAACGCGGTGCGCAGCTTCCCGGTCGGTCCCGGGGCCAGGGCGGTCGCGGTCGACGGCAACGCGGTCTACTACTCCGACCCGCACGGCACCTACGTGGTGCCGTCACCCTCCGGTGAGGTGGCCCCCTTCGGCCCGTGGCCGCTGCTCGACGTGCGCTCCAGGATCCGGGCCTCGCAGGTTGCCAAGGACACCATCGAGGTGGTGCAGTCGATCTTCAACGCGTCCTTCGACGCGCCCGGCCGCGGGGCGGTCCTCGCGCCCGACGGCGTCTACGTCGTCACCCGCGACCCGGTCACGGGCGAGGTCATGCTCTACGACAACCGGTCCGGTGACCGGCTCCCCACCGGCCTCGACGACGGTGACGAGGTGGTGGCGCTCAGCCCGGGCACCCGGCTCACGATCGCCTACGTCGTCCGGCCGTTCGGCGCCTCCGCCGAGGACGGCTTCGAGCTCCGGACCTGCGACCTG
Source organism: Nocardioides sp. (assembly GCF_036274455.1). Classification (GTDB taxonomy): domain Bacteria; phylum Actinomycetota; class Actinomycetes; order Propionibacteriales; family Nocardioidaceae; genus Nocardioides. The sequence goes on from NZ_DASUFR010000081.1 coordinate 7,931, forward strand.
GCCAGGAACCAGTGCGTGGTGCGGGCTCGGATCCTCGGCGCAGGCCCGACGCCGGTGCTGGCAAGGTGAGCCTCGTGCACACCTTCCACCAGGTCGACGTCTTCGGCTCCGGACCGCTGACTGGCAACCCGGTCGCCGTGGTCCACGACGCCGACGGCCTCGACGACGCCCAGATGCAGCTGTTCGCCCAGTGGACCAACCTCAGCGAGACGACCTTCCTGTTGCGACCCACCCAGGAGGGTGCCGACTATCGGCTGCGCATCTTCACCGCGAGCCGCGAGCTGCCGTTCGCCGGCCACCCGACCCTCGGGAGCGCGCACGCCTGGCTCGAGAGCGGGGGGACGCCGCGCGGCGAGCACCTCGTCCAGGAGTGCGAGGCCGGCCTGCTGACCATCGAGCGCGGCGACCAGCTCGCCTTCAAGGCCCCGCCACTGCTGCGCGAGGGGCCCGTCGACGACGGCGAGCTGGTCGCGATCACCGACGCACTCGGGATCACCCCCGACGACGTCGTCGACGCCCGGTGGCTCGACAACGGCCCGGGCTGGGTCGGCGTACTCCTGGAGGACGCGCACGACGTCCTCGAGCTCCACCCGGACCGCGAGAAGCTGAGCGGTCTCGACATCGGCGTCGTCGCCCCGTGGCGCGACGGCGGCAGCGACGCAGCGGTCGAGGTGCGCGCCTTCGACAGCACCACCGAGGACCCGGTCACGGGCAGCCTCAACGCCGGCCTCGGCCAGTGGCTGGCCGGAACGGTGCTCCCCGACAGCTACGTCGCCTCGCAGGGCACCGCCATCGGCCGTCGAGGCCGGGTACACGTGAGGCGGGAGGGGAGCACGGTGTGGGTGGGAGGAGACACCCGGACGACGGTCCGCGGTGAGGTCTCGCTCCAAGACTAGGTTTGACGTCGTGCAGCAGTACCTCGACCTCCTCACCCGGATCCTCGACGAGGGCGTCGAGAAGTCCGACCGGACCGGCACCGGGACGCTGAGCGTCTTCGGCCACCAGATGCGGTTCGACCTCTCCGACGGGTTCCCGCTCGTCACCACCAAGAAGGTCCACACCCGCTCGGTCTTCGCCGAGCTGCTCTGGTTCCTTCGTGGCGACACCAACGTCAAGTGGCTCCACGACCGCGGCGTCACGATCTGGGACGAGTGGGCCGACACCGACGGCGAGCTGGGCCCGATCTACGGCTACCAGTGGCGGTCGTGGGCGACCCCGGACGGCCGGCACGTCGACCAGGTGGCGCAGGTGGTCGACCAGCTCCGCACCAACCCCGACTCGCGGCGCCACATCGTCAGCGCCTGGAACGTCGCCGACATCCCCGACATGGCGTTGGCGCCGTGCCACACCATGTTCCAGTTCTACGTGGCGCCGCAGGACGACGGGCCGGGCCGGCTCAGCTGCCAGCTCTACCAGCGCTCTGGGGACGTGTTCCTCGGGGTGCCGTTCAACATCGCTTCTTACGCCCTGCTCACCCACATGGTGGCGCAGGTGACCGGCCTCGAGCCCGGCGACTTCGTGCACACGCTGGGCGACGCGCACCTCTACCGCAACCACCTCGACCAGGCCAGGCTGCAGCTGACCCGCGACCCCCGGGCACTGCCGACGCTCCGCCTCGACCCGGCGGTCTCCGAGCTCGACGCCTTCGACCTCGAGCACATCCAGCTCGACGGCTACGACCCGCATCCCGGCATCAAGGCGCCCATCGCCATATGACCAAGCGGGTCGTGATGGTTGCGGCGGTCGCTCGCAACCGGGTGATCGGCAACGGCCCGGACATCCCGTGGCGGATCCCCGGCGAGCAGGCCGAGTTCAAGCGGCTGACGACCGGGCACGTCCTGGTCATGGGCCGGGCGACGTACGAGTCGATCGGCCGCCCGCTGCCCGGCCGGACCACGATCGTGCTCACCCGCGATCCCTCGTGGTCCCCTTCGAGGCTCGCAGGCTCGCACCTCAGGACAGGCGCCGACGGCGTCCTCGTCGCGCACAGCCTCACCGACGCGCTCGCGCAGGCGGCACTGCTGCCCGGCGACGTGATCGTCGCGGGCGGCGCGCAGGTCTACGCCGAGGCGATCGGGCTGGCCTCCGAGCAGGTCATCAGCGAGGTGCCGCTCGAGCCCGAGGGTGACGCGTTCTACCCGGAGATCGACCCGGCGGTCTGGGAGGAGGTCGGCCGGGAGCCGTTCGACGGCTACGAGCGGGTGACCTGGCTCCGCCGGGAGCGGCTCGCTGGCTGAGCCGCCCGGAACGGGTGAGCCGGTCATCGGGCGGTCTTCCTAGGGTGGGCTCATGCTCAAGGTCATAGACGACATGCCGCAGGGCACCATCGGCTTCGAGGCGAGCGGCAAGGTCACCGACGAGGAGTACCGGGAGGTGCTCGTCCCAGCGGTCGGGGCGGCGGCGGAGGCAGGCGGCGTCCGGCTGCTCTACGTGCTGGCCGACGGCACGTCGTACTCACCTGGCGCTGTCTGGGCTGACACCAAGCTCTGGGCGGGGAACCTCCGGGGCTGGCAGCGGGTCGCGGTCGTGTCCGACGCGGACTGGCTCGAGAACGCCGTCAAGGCCTTCGGCTGGCTGATGCCGGGGGAGGTGCGGGTCTTCGACGACGACGACGTCGAGGACGCCAAGAAGTGGCTGACCGAGGACGACTGACCCACTCTCGTCCATGACGGCGGGTCGCGGTCGATATCCTTGAGTCCATGACCGGTACGCCCTCCGCCCCGTTCGGCCGGCTGCTGACCGCGATGGCGACCGCGTTCAAGGACGACGGCTCGGTCGACCTCGACGGCACGGCACGGATCGCCCGACACCTCGTCGACCACGGCCACGACGGCGTCGTCGTCTCCGGGACGACGGGTGAGTCGCCGACCACCACGGTGGCCGAGGACGGCGAGATCCTGGCCGCGGTCAAGGACGCGGTCGGCGACCGGGCCACCGTGGTCGCAGGGGTCGGCACCAACTCCACCGCGCACTCGATCGAGCTGGCGGTGCAGGCCGAGAAGGTGGGCGTGGACGGGCTGCTGCTCGTGACGCCCTACTACAACAAGCCGGGCCAGGCCGGAGTGCTCCACCACTTCCGGACCGTGGCCGAGGCGACCGGCGTACCGGTGATGCTCTACGACGTGCCCGGCCGCACCGGCACCGCCATCTCTCTCGAGACCTACGCCGCGGCCATCCAGATCGACACCGTCGTCGCGGTCAAGGACGCCGTCGGCGACTACCTGCGTGGCGTCAGGATCATGGAGCTGGGCTACGCCCTCTACTCCGGTGACGACGCGAGCAACCTCGGCTGGCTGGCCCACGGCGCCGCCGGCTTCGTGTCGGTCGTGGGCCACGTGGCCGGCAACGAGCTGCGCGCGATGCTCGACGCGTTCGACGGGGGTGACCACGCCAAGGCGCTCGAGATCTTCACCCGGCTGGTGCCCGCGATCGATGCCGTGATGGGCGTGCCCAACTACGGCGCGACCAGCGCCAAGGCCGGGCTGCAGCTGCTCGGCGTGCTCGACAACCGCAACGTCCGCGGCCCGCTGGTGCCGCTCGACGACGACGAGTACGCCGCCCTCCGCACCGGCCTGGAGGCCGCCGGCCTGCTCTGACCCGGGCGCGCGGGTGAGTCCCAGCACCAACTCGCGCGGCTTCGAGGCTCGGCGCTGGGGCGCCTCGCACCTCAGCCACCGTGGTGGCCTGCCGCTGGTCGAGCCTGTCGAGACCTCCGCAGGGAAAGGCACCTGCTGGCCCGTCGCCGGTCGAGCCTGTCGAGACCTCCGCAGGGTGGGCACCCGGGCTGAGTCCCAGCATCGGGTCACCGGGCTTCGAGGCTCGGCGCTGGGGCGCCTCGCACCTCAGCCACCGTGGTGGCCTGCCGCTGGTCGAGCTTGTCGAGACCTCCGCGGCGATGGCACCTGCTGGCCCGTCGCCGGTCGAGCTTGTCGAGACCTCCGCAGGGTAGGCACTCGGGGTGAGGTCCAGCATCGGGTCACCGGGCTTCGAGGCTCGGCGCTGGGGCGCCTCGCACCTCAGCCACCGTGGTGGCCCGCCGCTGATCGAGCTTGTCGAGACCTCCGCAGCGAAGACACCTGCTGGCCCGCGGTGGCTGAGGTGTGAGGCCGTTCACGGCCGAGCCTCGAAGCCTGAGCCAGGTTGGGCACCCGACGTGGGTCCCAGCACCGGGTCGCGCGGCTTCGAGGCTCGGCGCCGGGGGCGCCTCGCACCTCAGCCACCGTGGTGGCCTGCCGCTGGTCGAGCTTGTCGAGACCTCCGCGGCGATGGCACCTGCTGGCCCGTCGCC
>NZ_DASUFR010000082.1:0-64137 GCF_036274455.1 Nocardioides sp.
TCGCGGGTTCGGCGCGTTGACGTACGACGGATAGGCTTGCCCGGTCCTGCGGGCCCAACCGCGGGGCGCTGAGGTGGCTTTCGACGGGCCACGTCAGCCTTCCGTCGAAAGGTCAGTTCGTGGGTTCGGTCATCAAGAAGCGGCGCAAGCGCATGGCGAAGAAGAAGCATCGCAAGCTCCTGAAGAAGACGCGCGTCCAGCGGCGCAAGCTCGGCAAGTAGGCACCCACCCACCCCTTCGACGACGGATCAGGGTCCGAGATGGCGAGCAGCTCCCCGGGCAGCAGCCCGGACAGGGTCGTCCTCGTGACCGGGGTCTCCCGGGACCTCGGTCGCCGTTCGGCGCGTCAGATCGCCACCGACCCGACCGTCGCCCGCGTCATCGGCGTCGATGTCGTCCCGCCCCGCGGTGACATCGGCGACGTCTCGTTCGTGCGTGCCGACATCCGCAACCCGGTGATCGCCAAGGTCATCGCCAAGGAGAACGTCGACACCGTCGTCCACATGAGCGTCATCTCGACGCCCGGCAGCGCCGGTGGACGCGGCACGATGAAGGAGCTCAACGTCATCGGCACGATGCAGCTCCTCGCTGCCTGCCAGAAGGCGCCGAGCGTCCAGCACCTCATCGTGAAGTCCACGACCACGATCTACGGGGCCAGCAACCGCGACCCCGCCATGTTCACCGAGGACATGGAGCCGCGGCGCCAGCCCCGGTCCGGCTACGCCAAGGACGTCGCCGAGATCGAGGGCTACGTCCGGGGGCTGGCCCGGCGCCGCCCCGACGTCCGGGTCACCACCCTCCGCTGCGCCAACGTCATCGGGCCGCACGTCGCCAGCCCGCTGATGTCCTACTTCCGCCTCCCGGTGATCCCCACCGTGCTCGGCTTCGACGCCCGGATGCAGTTCCTCCACGAGCAGGACCTCATGGACGTGCTCGTCCACGCCATCCGGACCGACCTGCCGGGCACCTTCAACATCGCCGGTGACGGCATCCTCATGCTCTCCCAGGCGCTGCGCCGGCTGCGCCGGCCCACGGTGCCGCTGCCCGGCTTCGCGGTCGGCGGCGTCGGGTCCGTGCTGCGCAGTGCCCGGCTGGCGGACTTCTCTCCCGAACAGCTCAGCTTCCTCACCTACGGTCGCGGTGTGGACACCACCCGGATGCGCGAGCAGCTCGGCTTCGAGCCGTCGTTCACGACCGAGGAGGCGTTCGCCGACCTCGCCTCCGGCCTGATGCCGACCGGCGGCAGGATCGAGCGGCTGCTCACGGCGGCGATCGACCGGCTGCCTCCGCCCGACGCGCCGGTGGCCCTCAGTGCGGTCGGAGCCCCGGCGGGCGGTGGCGAGCGTGGGTGACGCGGAGATCATCCCGATCGGCACCCGCGGGCGCCCGGGTCGCGGCCAGGGGAGCGGCAAGCCGTCCGCCGCATCGCGCAGTCTGGCCCCCGCGGCCCGCAAGGCCGCGGTCAGGAAGGAGCGGCCGGCGCCGCGGCCCGAGGCCGACGATGCGGCGGTGACCGAGCCGGTCGAGGCGACCGAGCCCGAGCCGAGAGAGCCGGCGGACACGACTCCTCCGGCGAAGGAGCGCGCCCCGGCGTACGCCGATGAGCAGGTCCCCGCCGGAGGCATCCCGGCCGGCGACTGGCTGGTGGCGTTCCAGCACGCCGCCCGCGAGCTGTTCGGCGACCAGTGGGAGCCGCAGCTCGCCCGGTTCCTCGCCTTCCTGCGGCGGCGGGTGACCGGCGACTACGTCGTCGACGAGTACGGCTTCGACCAGGAGGTCACCGAGCGGTTCTTCATGGCGGCGCTGCGCCCGATCGCGCAGAAGTGGTTCCGCATCGAGGTCCGCGGCGTCGAGAACATCCCCGCGGAGGGCGGCGCGCTCGTGGTGTCCAACCATTCGGGCACCATCCCGGTCGACGGGCTGATGACGATGGTCATGGTCCACGACCTGACCGGCCGGTTCCTCCGCCCGCTCGGGGCCGACCTGGTCTTCCGGATGCCCGTGGTCAGCACGCTGGCCCGCAAGGGCGGCACCACGCTGGCGTGCAACGAGGACGCCGAGCGGATGCTTCGCGGGGGTGAGCTCGTGGGCGTCTGGCCGGAGGGGTTCAAGGGCATCGGCAAGCCCTACGCCGAGCGCTACAAGCTCCAGCGGTTCGGCCGCGGCGGGTTCGTCTCGGCCGCACTGCGCACGCAGGTGCCGATCATCCCGCTGTCGGTGGTGGGAGCCGAGGAGATCTACCCCCTGGTGGCCAACCTGCCCTCGCTGGCGCGGATCCTGGGGCTGCCCTACATCCCGATCACGCCGCTGTTCCCGTGGCTCGGCCCGCTCGGACTGGTGCCGCTGCCGTCGAAGTGGCTGCTGGAGTTCGGTGAGCCGATCCGCACCGACGAGTTCGACGCCGGTGCGGCCGAGGACCCGATGCTCGTCTTCAACGTCACCGACGAGGTGCGCGAGACGATCCAGTCGACGCTCTACTCGCTGCTGATGCAGCGGCAGTCGGTCTTCCGCTAGCCGGTCGCGTCGGACCGCCGCAGCCCGCGCCGGGTCGCGGCTACTTGCCGCCGCCGGTCAGGCCGGTGAGCAGCCCGGTCACGCCGTCGACGACGCCGGTGACCACCTGGTCGACCGTCTCGCCCACCGGCTGGGTGACCGGGGTCAGGTCGACGGGGGTGTGGCCCTTGCCGCCGCTGCCGCCACCGCCGCCGTTCCCTGAGCCGCCGGAACCGCCGGAGCCGCCCGTGCTGCCGCTGGTGCCGCCGCCCGAGCCCTGGGTGCCGCCGGGGGTCGGCAGCAGGCCGCCGAGGGGGTCGCTGGACGCGGTCGTCTGCGGGGGCACCTGGATCGGCGTCTCGGGCGGGTTCAGCCCGCTCGGGTCGTTGGAGCCCTTGATGCCGTCGAGCCCGGGCCGGCCGGAGCCGGGCGTGGTGGCGGGCAGCTCACCGCCGGCCTGGGTGCTGGTGCCACCGGTGAGGCTCTGGGCGGCGTCCGCCAGCAGCTGGGCCGGTGCCTCCAGGATCCCGGTCCCGCAGTCGGGACACGCGTTGTGGGCCTCCGCGTCGATGGCCAGGACGGTGCCGGCGGCCTTGACCAGCGCGTCGTGAGCCGCGGCCGGCACGACGCCGTCGAGGCTCGCCAGCGTGGTGATGCTGTGCTCGGCGTTGGTGTGGATCTGCTTGATCGAGCCCTGGTCGCCGGTGGACTCGTAGTCCTCGAGCAGGGCGTTGCTGCCGTCGGTGAACTGCTGGGCGAAGGTGTTGAGCGTCTGGGTGACCAGCGTGACGTCGGGGGTCTTCTCGCGGCTGAGCTTGCCGACCTCGTCGAGGCGGGTGGAGGCGTTGCCGAGGTTGGCCCGGCCCTTGGCCTCGTCTCCCCGGTGGAACCCGGTCTCGGTGTTCTCGATGGCCCGCTTGAGCGGGTAGAGGGCGTCGCCGGGGATCGCGCTCTGCGAGGCCACCGCCATCGAGGTGGTGGCGCCGACGATCGCCACCGTGGCCAGTGCCACCGCGACCCGGCGCTCGCGGCGGGTGCGGGCGGGCTTGACCGTCAGCCGCGCGACCTCGTCGCGCTCGCGAGCACTCCGGTCCGGCTGCAGCTCGGTCGCGGCCGCCACCATCAGCCGCTCGCGGAGGTCGGCGACGAACTCGGGCCGAGCCTGCGGCTGCGGCATCGAGCGCAGGGCGCCCACGAGCTCGAGCAGGTCGGAGGTGGCGGGGTCGACGTCATCCGGTCGCCCGCCCTCGACCAGGGAGTCGAATCTCTCGGCACGCCGTCGTGCCGGGAAGAGGGGGTTCATCGCTGCGTTCCGTTCGTGTGTGTGCCGGCGTCGTCCCCGTGATGAGACGCCGACGTACGACACAACGACGCGGTCTCGGCCCGGGTTACGCGGGTGAGGAGGTGGTCCGTCATCAGCGGATCCCCTCCGGCATCAGCTTCGCGAGGTTGCGCACCCCGCGCAGCTGGAGCTGCTTGACGGCACCCTCACTGCGACCCAGGACGCCCGCGGTCTCGGCGATGCTCATGCCCTGGAGGAACCGCATGATCAGGCAGTCCTTCTGCTCGCTGGGCAGCTCGGTGAGCGCCTTGAGCAGGATCTGGTTGGTCAGGCCCGCCAGCACCGCCTGCTCAGGCCCCTCGGTGGCGTCGTCGTGGATGCCCATGTCCTCGGTCGCGAGCTCGAGGCGGGTGCGGCCGGCCTTGAAGTGGTCGGTGGCGAGGTTGCGCGCGATGGTCATCAGCCAGGCGCCGAAGTCCTTGCCCTGCCAGCGGAAGTTCTGCATGTTCCGCAGGGCCCGGAAGAACGTCTCGGAGGTGAGGTCCTCGGCCAGCGTGCTGGACCGGGTCCGGTAGAAGAGGAAGCGGTGGACCGACCCCTGGTAGTGGTCGTAGAGCATGCCGAAGGCGTCGGCGTCGCCCGTGCGGGCCAGCTCGACGAGGGCGATCAGGCGGCGGCGCTCCTCCTCGGTCTCCTCCGACGACGTGGCCAGGTCGGCGTCGCCGAAGACCTGGCCGGGGCGGTCCGGCCCGCCGTCGGAGAGCTCCGTGGCGGCTGCCTCGCTGAGCGCCCAGCCCTGCGGCTCGGGGGTGCGGCCCGGCGTACGCCGTCCGCCCTCGGCCAGGACGAGCGCGAGCTCGGGCTCCCCGAGCGTGCCGAGGAGGGCATGGGCGACCGCCTCGCGCAGGGCCTCGAGCCCTCGCGCGGCGTCACGACTCCCTCCGGGCACCGCGGAGTCCTCCCTCCTCCCTCCCCCCGATCCTTACCCGATAGTAGGTGTGTCAATCACGACCCGGACACGAATCGTTGGCTTCGCCACACCGCAGCGCTCAGCGCTCACTGCTCAGCGCTCAGCGCCGGCGGCCGCGCAGCGAGACTCCGGCGGCGACCGCCCCGGTGACCGCCCCCGCGGCGGCGCCGACGATGAGGCCGGCCCGGGCCGCCTTGCGTCCGGTGCGGTAGTCGCGGATCCGCCAGCCCTTCTCGCGCGCGTAGGCGCGCAGCTTCGCGTCCGGGTTGATCGCGCACGGGTCGCCGACGAGGCTGAGCATCGGCAGGTCGTTGTAGGAGTCGGAGTACGCCGAGCACCGGCTCAGGTCGAGCGACTCGCGGGCGGCCAGCGCCTTGATGGCCTCGGCCTTGGCCGGGCCGTGCAGCATGTCACCGACCAGCTTGCCCGTGTAGACGCCGTCCTCGCTCTCGGCCACCGTGCCCAAGGCACCGGTCAGCCCGAGCCGGCGGGCGATGATCTGGGCGATCTCGACCGGCGCCGCGGTGACCAGCCAGACCTGCTGGCCCTGGTCGAGGTGGAGCTGGGCCAGCGCCCGGGTGCCCGGCCAGATCCGGTGCGCCATCGCCTCGTCGAAGATCTCCTCCCCGAGATCCTGGAGCTCCTTGACCGTGTGCCCGGCGATGAAGGCGAGGGCCGAGTTGCGTGCCTCCGCGACGTGGTCGGGGTCCTCCACGCCCACGATGCGGAAGTAGGCCTGCTTCCAGCCGGCGCTCAGCAGCTCCCGCGTGGTGAAGAACTCCCGCCGGTAGAGGCCGCGCACCAGGTGGAAGATGCTCGCGCCCTGCATGATCGTGTTGTCGACGTCGAAGAACGCCGCCGCCGACGGGTCGGACGGGTAGTCGAGGGCGGACTCGACGAACGCCTCGGCGGCCGCCGCCTCGCCGGCGAGGATCGACCGCTGCTGCAGGTTGAGCGGCGTGCGGGAACGGTCGTTGGGCGCCACGCTCCCAACCTAGCCACCAGGACGGTGTGGAAGTATCCGTGTGCATGGCCGACGGAGCTGCGACCGCCGTCCCGGACCTGCTGACCAGGGCCGCCGCCGAGGATCCCGACCGGTTCGCGATCGTCGAGTCGGGGGGCCGGCGGGTCACGTGGCGGGAGCTGGAGGACGAGGCCGGCCGCCTGGCCACCGGTCTCGGTGTCGCCGGCATCGTGGCCGGCCACCGGGTGATGCTGGTGCTCGGCAACCGGATCGAGTTCGTCGTGACCTATCTCGCAGTGCTGCGCACCCAGGCGGTCGCGGTCCCGGTCAACCCGAGCTCGCAGGTCGGTGAGCTGGCCCGGATGATCGCCGACTCCGGGGCCCGGATGGTCGTCGCCGAGGCGGACACGGTCGCCACGGTCCGGGACGCCGTGCGCCAGCTCCAGGAGGCGGCCGAGGGTCGCCCCGAGGCGTCGATCGACGAGGAGCTCCTCGCCCGTCTGGTCATCCCGCGGCTGGTCGTGGTCGACGGGGCGCCCGAGCCGGGCGAGCGGTCCTACGACGAGCTGCGGGCCGAGGCCGCGCGCGCCGTACCGCCCCTCCAGGACCCCGAGCGGCTGGCCGCGCTCCTCTACACCAGCGGCACGTCCGGCCGCCCGCGCGCCGCGATGCTCTCCCACCGTGCGCTGCTGGCGAACATCGAGCAGGTCGCGGCCGTGGACCCGCCGATGATCCACGGTGACGACGTGGTGCTCGGCGTCCTCCCGCTGTTCCACGTCTACGGCCTCAACGCCGTCCTCGGCGTCGTGACGCGGCACCGCGCCAAGCTGGTGCTGACGGCGCGGTTCGACCCCCAGGGCACGCTCGACCTGATCGAGGACGAGGCGTGCAGCGTGGTCCCCGTGGCGCCGCCGGTCTTCGCCTACTGGCGTGACGTCGACGCGCTCGAGGAGCGGCTGGGCCCGGTGCGGCTGATGCTGTCCGGCTCGGCGCCGCTGTCGCCGGAGCTCGGCCAGGAGTTCACCGAGCGCACCGGCATCCCGATCCACCAGGGCTACGGCCTGACCGAGGCCTCGCCGGTGGTGACGAGCACGCTGTGCAGCAAGCAGCTCCAGCCGGGGTCGGTGGGTGCGGCCCTGCCCGGCATCGACGTCCGCCTGGTCGACGAGCTCGGCCGGCCTCCCGAGGGCGACGACCCGGGCGAGATCCAGATCAAGGGTGCCAACCTGTTCAGCGGCTACTGGCCCGACGGCGCTGACGGCCCCGACGCGGACGGCTGGTGGTCGACCGGTGACGTCGGCTTCCTCGACGACCGCGGCGACCTGTTCCTCGTCGACCGGCTCAAGGAGCTGGTGATCGTCTCCGGCTTCAACGTCTACCCGGTCGAGGTCGAGGACGTGATCCGGGAGGTCCCCGGGGTCACCGAGGTCGCGGTGATCGGGGTGGACGACCCGCAGACCGGCGAGGCAGTGGTGGCCTACGTCGTCGGCTCGGGGGAGTCGCTGGCCGACGCCGTACGCGCCCGCTGCGAGGAGCGGCTGGCCAGGTTCAAGCAGCCCAGCCGGATCGAGATCGTGCCCGAGCTCCCGGTGGGCGTCACCGGCAAGGTCCAGAAGGGGCGGCTGCGCGGCATCGAGCGCCGCCGCGCGCTCGGCCTGCTCGAGTGAGCCCGCCATGACCGCCCGCGTCACCCTCTACTCCAAGCCCGGCTGCCACCTGTGCGACGACGCCCGCGCGGTCATCGACCGGGTCTGTGCCGACCTCGGGGAGTCCTACGAGGAGATCTCGATCCTGTCCGCCCCCGAGCTCCAGGAGCGGTACGCCGAGGAGATCCCGGTGACCCTCGTCGACGGGCGCCAGCACGACTTCTGGCGGGTCGACGAAGGGCGGCTGCGGGCCGCGCTCGCCGGCCGGCCCGGCTTGTAACTCTGTGTTCGTGCAACTGGATCGGTGTTCTGACACGGACCTGGTGGACGTAACACGGAGTTACATGCCGACCGCGGGCCGACCGACCACGCGCGCATAGGAGTGGCGCAGGCCACCTATTACTCGTTTTGTTCCCGCGTTCACAAACTCCTAGAGTGGAACGGCCGCTGGTGGCGCGGACCCTGCGAGCCGCCGGACCAGTGGCTGGAGAGAAGGTCTGGTGAGCGCACGCACGACCGACAGCGCCCGGGACATCCCCGAGGCCACGGTCGCGCGCCTGCCCGTCTACCTCCGCGCCCTGATCACGCTGGCCGACCAGGGCACCGCCACCTGCTCCAGCGAGGAGCTGGCCGCGGCCGCCGGCGTCAACAGCGCCAAGCTCCGCAAGGACCTCTCCTACCTCGGGAGCTACGGCACCCGCGGGGTCGGCTACGACGTCGACTACCTGCGCTACCAGATCGCCCGCGAGATCGGCGTGACCCAGGACTGGCCCGTGGTCATCGTCGGCATCGGCAACCTCGGCCACGCGCTCGCCAACTTCTCCGGCTTCCGCAGCCGCGGGTTCCGGGTCGTCGCGCTCCTCGACGCCGACCCGCGCCGGCACGGCGAGGTGGTGGCCGGGATCGACGTCCGCGATTTCGCCGACCTCGGCAGCATCGTGCGCGAGCACGGCGTAGCCATCGGCGTCATCGCCACCCCGGCGAGCGCCGCGCAGGACGTCGCCGACTCGATGGTCGAGGCCGGGATCAGCAGCATCCTCAACTTCGCGCCCACCGTCATCGCGGTGCCCGACGGCGTCGACGTGCGCAAGGTCGACCTCTCCATCGAGCTGCAGATCCTCGCCTACCACGAGCAGCGCAAGCAGGCGGAGGCCGTCTCGTGAGCGTGCTGGTCGTCGGCGTCTCCCACAACTCTGCTCCGGTCTGGCTGCTGGAGCGGGTGGCCCCCGAGGCCGAGGCGGTCCCCAAGCTGGTGCAGGCCGTGGCGGCGTGCGAGCACGTCACCGAGGCGACGGTGATCGCGACCTGCAACCGGGTCGAGGTCTACGCCGATGTCGACCGGTTCCACGGCTCGGTCGAGGAGCTGTCCCGGCTGCTCGTCGAGCGGTCCGGCGAGTCGGCGGAGGCGATGTTGCGCCACCTCTACGTCCACTACGACGACGGCGCGGTCTCGCACCTGTTCCAGGTGGCCGCCGGGCTCGACTCGATGGCGGTGGGCGAGGGCCAGATCCTGGGCCAGACGCGCGAGGCGCTCCGGCTCGGGCAGGAGCTCGGCACTGTCGGGCCGGCCCTCAACGTCTTGTTCCAGCAGGCGCTGCGCGTCGGGAAGCGGTCGCGCGCCGAGACCGACATCGACAGCGCCGCCCCGACCCTGGTCGGCACCGCGCTCGACCGCGCGGCGCGCCACGGTGGCGACGTCGGTGGACAGCGGGTCGTGGTCGTCGGCGCCGGCACGATGGCCGGGCTCGCCACCGCCACCGTGTCCCGCCGTGGTGCGGCCGAGGTCGTCGTGGTCAACCGCACCCCGGAGCGCGCCGAGCGGCTGGCGCGGGAGTACGCCGGCCGGGCCGTCGCGCTGCCCGACCTGCCGGCCGTGCTGGCCGAGGCCGACGTGGTCATCGCCTGTGCCGGCGCCGCCGGGCTCCTCGTCCCGCGCGCCATGGTCGAGTCGGCGCGCACCGACGACCGGCCGCTCGTCTTCGTCGACCTGGCGCTGCCGCACGACGTCGACCCGGCCGTCACCGAGCTCCCGGGCGTGACCCGGATCGACCTCGTCGACCTGGCCGAGGAGCTCGAGACGTCCGCCGCCGGTCGCGAGGTCGCCGAGGTGCGCAGGATCGTGACCGAGGAGGTTGCGGCGTTCCTCGCCGCCCGCCGCTCCGCCAGCGTCACGCCGACCGTCGTCGCGCTCCGCTCGATGGCCACCTCGGTCGTGGACGCCGAGATGGAGCGGCTCGACCACCGCCTGCCCGCGCTGTCACCCGAGGAGCGCGCCGAGGTCCTGCAGACCGTGCGCCGCGTCGCCGACAAGCTCCTCCACGAGCCGACGGTCCGGATCAAGGAGCTCGCCAACGAGACCGGTGCGGTGTCCTACGCCGCCGCCCTGGCCGAGCTCTTCGCGCTCGACCCCGAAGCGGTCGACGCCGTCACCCGGCCCGAGGGGCTCTCGTGAGCGCCGTACGGATCGGGACCCGCGGGTCGGTGCTGGCCACGACCCAGTCCGGGCTGGTCGCCGGGCTGATCCGAGACCGCCTGGGTCGCGAGACCGAGCTGGTCGAGATCACGACCGAGGGTGACCGCACCCAGCGGGCGGGCACGCCGATGGAGCAGATCGGCGGCACCGGCGTCTTCGTCAGTGCCCTCCGCGACGCACTGCTCCGCGGTGAGGTGGACGTCGCGGTCCACTCCCTCAAGGACCTCCCCACCGCCGCTCCCGAGGGCATCGCGCTGGCCGCGGTGCCCACGCGGGAGGACCCGCGCGACGTGGTCGTCGCCCGCGACGGGCTCACCCTGGGCGAGCTCCCGCAGGGCGCCCGGGTCGGGACGGGCTCGCCGCGGCGGGTCGCCCAGCTGCGTGCCCTCGGTCTCGGTTTGGACGTGGTGGGCGTTCGTGGCAACGTCGACACCCGGATCGGCAAGGTCCGGTCCGGGGAGTACGACGCCGTACTCCTCGCACGCGCCGGGCTGGCCCGGATCGGCCGGCTCGAGGAGGTCACCGAGGTGCTCGACCCGCTGCAGATGCTGCCCGCCCCCGGTCAGGGTGCGCTGGCGGTGGAGTGCCGGGCCGACGACGACCTGCTGGCCGCGCTGGCGACGCTCGACGACCGTGGCAGCCGGGCCGCCGTCGAGGCCGAGCGGGCCGTGCTGGCCACGCTCGAGGGCGGGTGCTCGGCGCCGATCGGCGTACTGGCCGAGCTGGTCGAGGGCGAGGACGGCGAGGAGCTGTGGGTGCGCGCGATAGCGCTGTCCACCGACGGCGAGCTGTCCGTGCGGATGTCGGCCACCGGCGACCCACAGGACGCGGCCGGGCTCGGTGCCCGGCTGGCCAAGGAGATGCTCGCGGACGGAGCGGGCGATCTCGAAGCAGGACCAGAAGCAGAAGACAGGGTGCACGACGCATGACGCGAGGCAAGACCATCGTCAACGACCGCTCCGCCACCGCTCCCAGTCGTGGCAGCGGGGGCCGGGGCTGGGTGTCCTTCGTGGGCAGCGGGCCGGGCGATCCCGACCTGCTGACCGTGCGGGCGGTGACGCTCCTCTCACAGGCCGAGGTCGTCGTCACCGAGTCCCCCGAGCACATCGACCTGGTCCGGCAGCTCCTCTCGCTCCCGGCCGAGTGCGAGAGCCCCGTGTTCGTCGACGGCGGCTTCGGCGAGGACGGACAGCCGCTGACCCACGCCGCCCGCGCCAAGGTCGTGGTCAAGCACGCCAAGAAGGGCCAGCGCGTCGTCCGGCTGATGACCGGCGACCCGTTCGTCTACGCGTCCGGACCCGAGGAGGCGCAGGCCTGCGCCAAGGCCGGGGTCGGGTTCGAGATCGTGCCCGGCGTCTCGTCGGTGTCGGCGGTCCCGGCGTACGCCGGCATCCCGCTGACCACCAAGGACCACCGCGAGGTCGCGGTCGTGACCGCGCACGAGAAGGTCGACTGGTCGGCCTACGCCGACGACCGCACGCTCGTGGTCCTCTCCGGCGTCAACATGGTCGGCGACATCGCCAAGGCGCTGGTGGCCGCGGGCCGTGACCCGGAGACGCCGGTCGCGATGACCCGCGTGGGCACCACCACCGAGCAGGCCACCGTCACCTCGACACTGTCCGGGATCGCCGCCGACGCGCGGTCCGCGCGGATGGCCCCGCCGGCGGTGATCGTGATCGGCCGGGTCGTCGACCTGCGCGAGGCGCTGTCCTGGTTCGAGACCAAGCCGTTGTTCGGCTGGCGGGTCCTGGTGCCCCGCACCAAGGACCAGGCCGGCCCGCTCGTCGCCCGGCTGCGTGGCTACGGCGCGGTGCCCGAGGAGGTGCCGACGATCTCCGTCGAGCCGCCGCGCAACCCGCTGCAGATGGACAAGGCGCTCCGGGGCCTGGTCGAGGGCCGCTACGAGTGGATCGCCTTCA
Organism: Nocardioides sp.; assembly: GCF_036274455.1. Classification (GTDB taxonomy): domain Bacteria; phylum Actinomycetota; class Actinomycetes; order Propionibacteriales; family Nocardioidaceae; genus Nocardioides. The sequence continues at coordinate 11,748 of NZ_DASUFR010000082.1, forward strand.
CCTCGGTCAACGCGGTCAAGGCGGTGCGCGAGAAGTTCGAGGAGTACGGCCTCGACGCCCGCGCCTTCTCCGGTCTCAAGATCGCCGCGGTGGGTGACAAGACCGCGCAGGCGATCGCGGACTGGGGGCTGCGCGCAGATCTCGTGCCTTCAGGCGAACAGTCCGCGGCCGGCCTGCTCGCGGACTGGCCGGAGTTCGACGACCTGCTCGACCCGATCAACCGGGTGTTCCTGCCGCGGGCCGACATCGCCACCGAGACTCTCGTCGCGGGCCTGGTCGACCTCGGCTGGGAGGTGGACGACGTCACGGCCTACCGGACCGTCCGGGCGGCCCCGCCGCCGGCGGCCACCCGTGACGCGATCAAGTCCGGCAGGTTCGACGCGGTGGTCTTCACCTCGTCCTCGACGGTGCGCAACCTGGTCGGCATCGCCGGCAAGCCGCACCCGTCGACGGTGATCGCGGTGATCGGCCCGGCCACGGCCAAGACCGCCGAGGAGCACGGCCTGCGGGTCGACGTCCTCGCGCCGAAGCCCGACGTGGACGAGCTCGTCGACGCGCTGGCCGACTTCGGTGCCGCCCGCCGGACCGCGATGCTGGAGGCCGGCGAGCCGGTCACGCGTCCGTCCGAGCGGAAGCCCGCGGCGCGCAGGAGCAAGGTCCGGGGCTGATGAGCACCGCGAGCGCTGCGAGCCGGGTGCTCAGCGACCCGGAGGTCGAGCCTGTCAGGACCATCCGCAGCCCGGGCTGGGACGGAAGCTGATGACCGACGACGGGCTTCGTGACGCGGCTCGTTCCTCGCCGCCCTCAGCCACCGGTTCAGCGGTCGGGCCCCTGATCCGGCCGAGGCGGCTGCGTCGTACGCCCGGGCTGCGCCGGCTCGTCGCCGAGACGACCGTGTCGCCGGGACAGCTGGTGCTGCCGCTGTTCGTGCGCGAGGGGATCTCCGAACCGGTGCCGGTCGCCTCGATGCCGGGGGTCGTCCAGCACACGCGCGACACCATGCTCAAGGCGGTCGCAGAGGCGGCCGACCTCGGCCTCGGCGGCGTGATGCTGTTCGGGATCCCGGAGCGCAAGGACGCCGTGGGCTCGGGCGCCGTGGACCCGTCGGGGATCCTCAACCTCGCGATCAACGACGCCGTGGGCGAGGTCGGCGACGCGCTCACGGTGATGAGCGACCTGTGCCTCGACGAGTTCACCGACCACGGCCACTGCGGGCTCCTCACGCCGGACGGCCGGGTCGACAACGACCGGACCCTCGTGGCCTACGCGGAGATGGCGCAGGCCCAGGCCGACGCGGGCGTCGACATGGTCGGCCCCAGCGGGATGATGGACGGCCAGGTCCGCGTGGTCCGCGACGCGCTCGACGCCAACGGCCACGCCGACGTCTCGATCCTGGCCTACTCGGCCAAGTACGCCTCCGCGTTCTTCGGTCCCTTCCGCGAGGCGGTCTCGTCCTCGCTCGAGGGCGACCGGCGGACCTACCAGCAGGACTCCGCCAACGCCGTCGAGGGCGTCCGCGAGGCCCTGCTCGACGTCGAGCAGGGCGCCGACATCGTGATGGTGAAACCGGCCCTGGGCTACCTCGACGTGGTCCGCCGGGTCCGCGACGCCGTCGACGTCCCCGTGGCGGCCTACAACGTCTCGGGCGAGTACGCCATGGTCGAGGCCGCCGCCGCAAATGGCTGGATCGACCGCGAGCCGGCCATCCTCGAGGTGCTCACCTCCATCCGCCGCGCGGGCGCCGACGTGGTGCTCACCTATTGGGCCGTCGAGGCCGCGAGGTTGTTGAGGCGTTGAATCGGGACTTCTGCCGGTTGAATCCGCAGATTCGGACGGCTCGAGCACGTGCGCTACCGATTCAACCGGCAGAAGTCCCGATTCAACGGTGCTCGACGAGGCCTACCAGATTTCCTTCCGAGTCCCGGATGAAGGCCTGCCACTCGTCGGTCCCGGCTGGGCCGAGGGTGTCGTCCTCGTGGCTGAAGATGACGTGCGGCTCGGACTCGATCGTGACGCCGGCGGCACGCAGCCGCTCGATGGTGGCCTCGATGTCCGGGACGGACAGGTAGAGCATCGCCGAGGGAGCGTTGCCCTCGAGCATCAGCCGGGTGCCCGCCAGGTCGAAGAAGACCAGCCCGGGCGGGTCGTACGTCGCCGAGGCGGGCACTCCGAGCAGGTCGGCGTAGAACGCGCTCGCCCGCGCGAGGTCCTCGGCCCGCTGGGCCACCTGCACCAGTCGCATGCGAGGGATTAGAGCACGAGGTGAGGTAGCTCAGGGGTTCATGTAGTGGTCGAGGCACTGCTGGAAGGCCTGCGGCTGCAGCAGCTGGCTGATGCCGTCGAGGGTGCACTGGAGGGTGGCCTGGGCCAGCGTCAGGGTCTGATCGACGGGCGGCAGCCCCGTCGTGGGGAGTGGCGGGACGGTCACGGTGCCGACGTGGACGCCGCCGCCACCACCGCCACCACTGCCGGTGCCGCCACCGCCTCCGCCGCCGCTGCCGCCGCCACCGGTCGGCGTGGTGGGGCCGGCCGTGGGCGTCCCGCCGGTGCCGGGCGTTGGGTCGTCCGAGGTCTCGCCGGTCGAGCCGGAGTGAGTGATCGTGATCTGCTGGTCGGGCTGCGCGGGTGTGCCGGGCACGTGCAGCGGCGGGGGCGTCTTGGTCAGGGGGCTGCCCGCCAGCATGGTGCCGTTGGGGATCGAGGTGAAGTCGCCCTGCTCGTAGGCCTCCATGATCTGGAGCACGAGGTCGACGTAGGGCTGGCTGTGGTTGTAGCGGTAGACCGCAGCCCGGCGGCCGGCGTCGGTGCCGAGGTCGTCGGGGCCGGAGCAGAGGTAGACCGCGGTGCCGAGAGCCGCGTCGTCGATGTCCTGCGGGTTGCGCACGCCGTCGCCGTCGGCGTCGACCCCCACGACCGCCCAGGTCGAGGGGATGAACTGCATCGGGCCGACCGCGCGGTCGTAGGTCGCGTCGTTGTCGAAGGCACCGGCGTCGGTGTCGACGATCTCGGTGGTGTTGTTGGAGCCGTTGAGCGCGACGCCGTAGATCCCCGGGGTCGCCAGACCGTTGTCGTCGAGGGTGTTGCCGTCGGCGCGACCGTGGTTGGACTCCACCCGCCCGATCGCGGCGAGCAGCTGCCAGTCGAGGTGGCAGGAGGGGTCGGCGGCGTTGATCACGGTCTCGGCGCGCTGGTAGGCGGCGAGGGCCGCGGACGGGATACCGGAGCTGGCCGCGTCGGCGACGATCTGCTGGACATCGCCGGCGCCGATGCCCGGCGCGATCAGGCTGCCGTCGGAGACGCTGGCCGGAGCCTGGATGGCTTGGGCGGGCACGCTGCTGCCGTCGGGCAGGGTCGGGTCGGGCCGCTCGCCGGCGGCCGCGGTGGGGGTGCTCACGCCGAGCAGGTTGGCGGTCCAGGCGGCAGACAGCAGCGCCAGCGGGACCAGCGCCGTCGCCTTGTGCAGGCGCCCGAATCGCTCAGCGGACATTTGGCTGCTCTCTCCCGTCACCGGACGTCCCCTCCAGACGTACCAGTCACCCAACGACTGCTCTGACCAACAAGTTACGCGCCCGTCCGCAACATGTGACCTCCGTGCACGTCACATCACCCGTTTGTACGACGGTTCCCGCTGTCCGGACGCCGAAACCGAGGCGGATGCGGCTCTCTCAGGCGGCTCGGGGACAATGAAGCGTGCCCCGGGAGACCAGCGAGTCCGCCGCGCTCTACGAGCGCGGACTGGCGGTCACCCCCGGCGGCGTGAACTCCCCGGTCCGGGCCTTCAACGCCGTCGGCGGCACTCCGCGGTTCATCGCCTCCGCCAAGGGCGCTTGGCTGACCGACGTCGACGGCAACGACTACGTCGACCTGATCTGCTCCTGGGGGCCGATGCTGCTCGGCCACGCCCATCCGGAGGTCGAGGCAGCGGTCCGTGACGCGGTGGGCCGCGGTACGTCGTACGGCACGCCCACCCGGCCCGAGGTCGAGCTGGCCGAGGAGATCGTGGCCCGCACGCCGGTCGAGCGGGTCCGGTTCGTCTCATCGGGCACCGAGGCCACCATGTCGGCGATCCGGCTGGCGCGCGGGTTCACCGGCCGCGACGTGGTCGTGAAGTTCGCCGGCTGCTACCACGGCCACGTCGACTCGCTGCTGGCCTCGGCGGGCTCCGGGGTCGCGACGTTCGCGCTGCCGGGCACCCCCGGCGTCCCGGCCTCCTCGACCGAGCTCACCGTGGTGCTGCCCTACAACGACCGCGCCGCCGTCGAGAAGGCCTTCGCCGAGCTCGGCGACCGGATCGCCTGCCTGATCACCGAGGCAGCCCCCGGCAACATGGGCGTGGTCCCGCCGGAGCCCGGCTTCAACCAGCTCCTCGCCGAGACCTGCCGGACCCACGGCGCGCTGTTCGTCAGCGACGAGGTGATGACCGGGTTCCGGGCCTCCAAGCGCGGGCAGTGGGGGCTCGACGGGGCCCGGGAGGGCTGGCAGCCGGACCTGATGACCTTCGGGAAGGTGATGGGCGGCGGCTTCCCGGCCGCGGCGTTCGGGGGCCGGGCCGACGTGATGCACCACCTCGCGCCGGAGGGGCCGGTCTACCAGGCCGGCACGCTGTCCGGGAACCCGGTGGCCACGACCGCCGGGCTGGCCACGCTGCGGCTCGCCACCGACGACGTCTACGACCACCTGAGCAAGATCGGCGAGGTGATCAGGACCGCGGTCTCCGACGCGCTCTCGAGTGCCGGGGTCGTGCACACCGTCAAGGCCACCGGGACGATGTTCTCGGTCTTCTTCGCCGAGGGGCCGGTGCGCGACTTCACCGACGCGCAGCGCACCGACTCGGCGGCGTACGCCGCGTTCTTCCACGCGATGCTCGACCGCGGTGTCCACCTGCCCCCGTCGGCGTACGAAGCGTGGTTCCTCTCTGCCGCCCACGACGACCGCGCCGTGCAGACCGTGCTCGACGCGCTGCCCGAGGCGGCGCGCGCCGCCGCTGCCGCCCAGAAGACCCAGTGAATGACCCAGTGAATGACCCAGTGAAAGGTGACGAGAGCTTGACCCCCGACACCGTCGTCCACCTGGTCCGGCACGGCGAGGTGCACAACCCCGAGGGCGTCCTCTACGGCCGCCGCGACGGCTACCACCTCTCCGACCTCGGCCGCCGGATGGCCGAGCGGGTCGCCGAGGCGACCGCCCACCGCGACATCACCCACGTGCGCTCCTCCCCGCTCGAGCGGGCGCAGGAGACCGCGACCCCACTCGCGAAGGCGCACGGCGTCGAGATCGTCTCCGACGAGCGGGTGATCGAGTCCACCAACGTCTTCGAGGGCAAGCGGTTCGCCAACGGCAGCAACGCGCTGCTCAAGCCGTCGGCCTGGCGCCACCTGTGGAACCCGTTCAAGCCGTCGTGGGGCGAGCCCTACAAGGACGTCGTGGTGCGGATGATGTCCGCCGTCCACGACGCCCGCGCCGAGGCGAGCGGCCACGAGGCGGTCATCGTCTCCCACCAGCTGCCGATCTGGATCACCCGGCTGCACGTCGAACACCGCTCGTTCGTGCACGACCCGCGGCGGCGTCAGTGCACCCTCTGCTCGATCACGTCGTTCCACTTCGTCGGAGACGCGATCACCCAGGTCTCCTACAGCGAGCCGGCCGGCGACCTGATCCCGGCCAAGGACAAGAAGATGCCGTTCTCCGCGGGCAACGCCCCCGAGGAGGCTGCGCCGGAGGACTCCGGGCCAGTCTGAGATGCACCTCCGCAGCCGTCTTCCCCTGGTCGTCGCCGCCCTCGCGGCGACGGCCGCGATGGCGACCGCGTGCACCGAGGCCAACGGCACCGAGGGCAAGAACTACGTCAGCGGCGACGGGCTGGTGACCGTCGTCGACGCCTCCGACCGCGGCCGGCCGGTCGAGGTGTCGGGGGAGACGCTGGACGGCGACCACCTCGACCTGGCGGACCTCCGCGGGCAGGTCGTGGTCGTGAACGTCTGGGGCGCCTGGTGTCCTGAGTGCCGGGCGGAGGCACCGTCGCTGGTGCAGGCGGAGTCGGACCTTCCGGACGACGCACAGGTTGTCGGGGTCGACATCCGGGAGACGAGCAAGGACAACCCGCTCGCCTTCGAGCGCACCTTCGGAGTCACCTGGCCCTCGATCTACGACCCGGGCAGCAAGACGCTGCTGAGCTTCCCACCGCCGTACAACCCGCGCGAGACACCGAGCACGATGGTGCTCGACCGCGAGGGCCGGCTGGCTGCGCTGATCCGCGGCCAGCTCCCCTCGACGCGCACGCTGCTCGACGTCGTCGACCAGGTGGCGGCAGAACATGGCTGACTGGCTGCGCGACACGGCGTTCTCCGGGTCGATGCTGCTCGCCGTACCGATCGCGGTGCTCGCCGGGCTGGTGTCGTTCTTCTCCCCGTGCGTCATCCCGCTGCTGCCCGGCTATCTCTCCTACACCACCGGCCTGTCCGGCGCCGACCTCGCTGACTCCGAGGCCGCGCCGCACCGTGGGCGGATGCTGGCCGGCTCGGTCCTGTTCGTGCTCGGTTTCTCGACCGTCTTCGTCGCGCTCGGCGTGCTGTCGGCCGGCGTGAGCCGCTGGTTCTTCGAGTACTCGCGCACGTTCACGATCGTCCTGGGCGTCGTGGCGGTCGTCCTCGGGCTGGTCTTCATGGGGCTGGTGCCGCTGTTCCAGCGCGACGTCAGGGTGCACAAGGTGCCTGCGGTCGGGCTGGCGGCGGCGCCGCTGCTCGGCTTCCTGTTCGGCCTCGGCTGGACGCCGTGCATCGGCCCGACCCTCGGCGTGATCCTGACCCTGGCCTACGGCGAGAGCGTGACCAGGGGCGGCGTTCTCCTGGCCTTCTACTCGATCGGGCTCGGGGTGCCGTTCATCGTCGCGGCGCTCGCCTGGCGGCACGCGCTCGGCGCGTTCTCCGTCGTACGCCGCCACCAGCGCTGGGTCAGCGTGGCCGGTGGCGTCATGCTCGTCGCGATCGGCGTCATGCTCCTGACCGGCTGGTGGGAGCAGTCGGTCCAGTGGCTCCAGATCCATCTCGTCAACGACTTCCAGACGAGCGTGTAGCGCCATGACCGCCACCGAGACCAAGCCGACCGCCCCGGCGCCCGAGCGCCGCTCCGGCGAGCTCACCCTGCGCGAGCTGCTCCGGTGGATGTGGCGGCAGCTCACCTCGATGCGGATCGCCCTGATCCTGCTCCTGCTGCTCGCCCTCGCCGCCGTGCCCGGCTCGCTCGTCCCCCAGGAGCGGGTCGACTCGCTCAAGGCAGGCGAGTGGAAGAAGGCGCACGAGACGCTCACCCCGGTCTACGAGAAGCTGGGAATCTTCAACGTCTACGGCTCGCCGTGGTTCGCGGCCATCTACGTCCTGCTGGTCGTCTCGCTGCTGGGCTGCATCATTCCCCGCAGCCTCGTCTACCTCCGCGCGCTTCGGGCGCAGCCGCCGGCGGCCCCGCGCAACCTGGCCCGGATGCCCAGCCACGCGTCGTACGCCACGACCGAGCCGGCCGAGGTCGTGCTCGAGCGCGCGCGGACGGTCCTGGCGCGGAAGCGTTACCGGCTGCGACGGGAGTCCGACGGCACCACCGTCAGCGCCGAGCGCGGCTACCTGCGCGAGCTCGGCAACCTCGTCTTCCACCTCGCGGTGCTGGTGGTGCTCGTCGGCTTCGCGCTGGGCTCACTGTTCGGCTTCAAGGGTGGCGTCATCCTGGTGCAGGGCCAGCCCTTCGCCAACAACCTGACGCAGTACGACGACTTCGTGCCCGGCAGCCTCTTCGACCCCGACGGGATGGACCCGTTCAGCTTCACCGTCAACCACTTCGACGTCGACTGGCTGACGTCCGGCCCGCGTGCCGGGATGGCCCGGGGCTTCAACGCCGACCTGAGCTACACCGAGCAGCCGGGTGGGCCCGACAAGCAGTACGACCTCCGCGTCAACCACCCGCTCACGATCGGTGGCACGGAGCTGTTCCTGATCGGCCACGGCTACGCACCGGTGGTGACGGTGCGCGACGGCCAGGGGAACGTCGCGGCGTCGGGGCCGGTGGTGTTCCTGCCGATGGGACCGGACCTGTTCTCGTTCGGCGTGATCAAGGCACCGGACGCCAAGCCCGGCCAGATCGGGCTGGAGGGCTACTTCTACCCGACGTTCGCCAACGTCGACGGCGACCCGGTCAACCTCGGCGGCAACGACGTCAACCCCCTGCTCTCGCTCAACGTCTACACCGGCGACCTCAACCTCGACTCCGGCGCCGCGCAGTCGGTCTACACCCTCGACAAGTCGAAGGCGACCGCGGTTTCGGGCGACGACGGCAAGCCCCTGCGCCTCAGCCTCGCGCCCGGCGACACCGTGCAGCTGCCCGACGGGCTGGGCAGCGTCACCTTCGACAAGGTCGTGTCCTGGCAGCGGATCCAGATCAGCCACACCCCCGGCAAGGACATCGCGCTGCTCGGCGTGGTGCTCGCCCTGCTGGGGCTGATGGGGTCGCTGTTCATCCGCTCGCGCCGGGTCTGGCTGCGGGTCACCGAGGGCGACGACGGCACCCTGGTCGAGATCGCGGCACTGGACCGCTCGGGCGGCGCCGACACCGACGCCGTACTGTCGTCCCTGGTATCGGCGTTGCAGGAGCCGTCACCGGATCGCAAGGAGAAGGCATGACCGACGCCGCGTGGGGGACGCTGAGCAACCAGGCGGTCGCGGCCGCCGGGGTGGTCTACTTCCTCGCCCTGATCGCCTACGTCGTCGAGTGGTCGTCGATGCGCCAGGTCGACAGGTCGCAGGTGCTGGTCGGTGCGGGCGGCCCGGCGTCGGAGCCTGCCCCCGACGTCGAGCGCGCGAGCGACCGGGTGGCGATCTTCGGGCGGCTCGGGCTGCTTCTGACCTGCATCGCCGTGGCGGTGCACTTCCTCGCGATCTTCGCCCGGGGCATGAGCGCGGACCCCAACCGGGTGCCGTGGGGCAACATGTACGAGTTCACCCTCACCGGCACCTTCGTGGTCGGCTTCTTCTACCTCGTCCTGAGCCGGCGCTGGCCGCTGGACTGGCTGGCCCCGCTGGTGGTCGCGTTCGTGCTGACGCTGCTGATGGTCGCGGTGCTGTGGCTCTACGACGCGACCGGCCCGCTCCCGGAAGCGCTCAACAGCTACTGGCTCGTGATCCACGTGGTCTCCGCCATCCTCGCGACCGGCGCCTTCACGCTGGGCGGGATGACCTCAGCGGCCTACCTGCTCAAGCGCCGCGCGTCGGCACCCGAGACCGGCTTCTGGGGGCGGGTGCCCTCGCTGGAGAAGCTCGACCTGATCTCCTACCGGATCCACGCGTTCGCGTTCCCGGTGTGGACCTTCGCGGTGCTGATCACCGGCCCGATCTGGGCCCACCAGGCGTGGTCGTCGTACTGGAACTGGGACCCCAAGGAGGTGTGGGCGTTCATCACCTGGGTCGTCTACGCGGCCTACCTCCACGCCCGCACGACCGCCGGCTGGCGCGGCCGCAACGCCGCGATCCTGGCGCTGGTCGGCACGCTGACCCTCTGGTTCAACTTCATCGGGATCAACTACTTCTCGACCTCCAGCCAGCACTCCTACGCCGGTGCGTCGGCGCCGATCTCGTCGGTGCACTGAGCTCCGACGGATCCGTGGGGGGCGGCCGCGCGCGTAGCACGCCGCAACCCGCCGTCAAGGACGCCTTCGGCACCGCTGCGCGGCGCCTGCGCCGGACCCGGCTTTGCCGAGGATCTCGGGCACCAGGTGCCGATTTCCCTCCCCAAACCCACCAATGGGGCTGGCCGGTGACCGCATCACCCCGGAAGCTGACCTCACTCGTCGTCAGCCGGCGCGTAGCCGTCGGTGGCGTTCTCCTTCTCCTCCGGCGACTTCTCCAGGTCGTCTTCGGCGGTGGCGGGGTCCACGTTCTCCTCGTCCGGGAGGGCGTCGGTCTCCGACGGCGGACGGAAACCAAGCTTGTCCTCAGGGTCGTTGGGGTCGGGCTTCGGCTGAAGGCCTAGGTGCGTCATACGGATACCGGTAACCCGCGTGCCGGACACGATTCACACTGTGGCCGAGCGAGGGGCCGGCCGGTCAGTCCGCAGACGGATCGTTCCACTCGATCGAGCCCTTGTTGTCGGCGTCGAGCGAGCGGGAGATCACCATCCGCTGGATCTGGTTGGTCCCCTCGAAGATCTGCATGACCTTCGCCTCGCGCATGTAGCGCTCGACCGGGAAGTCGCGGGTGTAGCCATAGCCCCCGAAGACCTGGACCGCGTCGGTGGTGACCTTCATCGCGTTGTCGGTGGCCACCAGCTTGGCGATCGACGCCTCGCGGCTGAAGGGCAGCCCGCGGTCGCGGAGCCGGGCCGCGTGCAGCGTGACCGCGCGCGATGACTGGGTCGCGGCCTCCATGTCGGCCAGCACGAACGCCAGCCCCTGGTGGTCGATGATCCGCTTGCCGAACGTCTCCCTCTCCCTGGCGTAGGCGACAGCGGCGTCGAGGGCGCCCTGCGCGAGGCCGGTCGCGACCGCGGCGATGCCGAGCCGGCCGGAGTCGAGGGCGGCGAACGCGATCCGCAGCCCCTCGCCCTCCGCACCGATCAGCCGGTCCGCCGGGATGCGGACGTCGTCGAAGTTCATCGCGGTGGTGGTGGAGCCGGTGAGCCCCATCTTCTTCTCCGGCGGGTTCGCAGACAGCCCGGGCGCGGCGGCGGGGACCAGGAAGCAGGAGATCCCGTTGCGGCCCTCTCCCGTGCGGGCCATGACCTTGTAGAAGTCCGCGAAGCCGCCATGGGTGGTCCATGCCTTGGTGCCCTTGATCACCCACTCGTCACCGTCGCGGCGGGCGGTGGTGCGCATCGCGGCGGGGTCGGAGCCGGCGTGGGGCTCGGAGAGGCAGTAGGCCCCGAGCAGCTCGCCGCCCAGCATCTCCGGGAGCCACCGCTGCCTCTGCTCCTCGGTGCCGCGCGTGGCCAGGCCGTAGCAGGAGAGCGCGTGCACCGAGACGCCGACGCCGACCGATGCCCAGACCGCGCCGATCTCCTCGAGCACCTGCAGGTAGACCTCGTAGGGCACGGCCCCGCCGCCGTACTCCTCCGGGTAGGGGAGCCCCAGCAGCCCGGCCCGGCCGAGCTTGAGGAAGATGTCGCGCGGGAAGGTGCCGTCCGCCTCCGCCGCCACCGAGCGCTCGGCGAGCTCGTCAGCCGCGATCTGCCGGACCAGCCGCACCAGCTCGGCGGTCTCCTCGGTCGGCAGCACGCGGCGCGCGGTCATGTCCCCACCGTAGTTGGATGTCCTTGCATCGACACGATCTAGTCTGGACGATCGTGGTCGGTGCCGAGGACGACGTTGGGCTCGAGGGGGACGAGCCGCTGCGCTGGTACGTCGTGGCGGCCTACGTCCTGCTCGTGGCTGTCGGCTTCGTGATCGCCGTCTGGCTGACCACGACCTGGTTCAGCGACTGCAGCGCCAACAGCAACACCGGCCGCGCCACGACCTACGCCGGTGACTCGCCGCGCGGCGCGCTGTGCAGCTCCGCCCACGGAGCCGCCGGCCTGCTGGTCCCGCTCGGGTGGCTGGCCGGGCTGGGGCTCGCCACGCTCGCCCTGCTCAGGTGGGGCGGCGGCCGGCTCAAGGCGTTGCTGCTCGCGCTGCTGTTCGTGACGCCGGCGCTGCTGCCCGTTGCGGCGTACGGCGGCCTGGCTTCGTCCGGCAAGGACTGCACCGGGCAGAAGCTCGAGGACTACCGGGCCTGGGTGGACGCCGGAAGCAAGGGCAGGGCGCCCTACGACTGCCGGACGTTCTGAGGGGCCAGGCCTTTCAGACGACCAGCTTGAGCGACCCTGTCGTCGTGGTGTCGAGCCCGACCGCGACGTCCGAGGTCACCGTCTGGGTCGCGGTCACCGCTCCCTTGCGCACCGCAGCCTTCGCCGCCTTCGACAGCGTGAGCTTGAGGGTCTTCGTGCTGCCGGCCGCCACTGTCACCTGGGCCTTCGCCAGGGTCTTGACCTTGCCGTCGATCGTGGCCGTGAGCACATAGGTTCCGACGCAGGGGCCGTCGGCGCCGCAGCTCAGCTTGACCTTGGCCTTCCCGCCCCGCACGTGCGCCTTGCCGGTGAGCAGCTTCACCGAGGGGGCGTGCGCCGCCGTCAGCGTAAGGACCGACGCCTTCGTCGACGAGCCCGTCATCGTCACGACCGCGGTGACGTCGACCGACGCCCGGCCCGACACCAGCGCCCGGCCGGCCGCGGTGAGGTCGATCTGCACCGAGCCGCTGCCGCCCGCGGCGACGTCGAAGCCGCCCGAGCCCAGGAGGGTGCCGCCCGAACGGAGGGCCACCGTCCCGGTGCACTGTGCGGTGGTGCACGACACCGGGACCACGACCCGCCCGGTGCTCGACACCGCGACGCTGGTCGCCCCGATCGCCAGCTTGGGCGTGATGTCGGTGACAGTGACCACGAAGGCGTCGCTGTCCGTCAGCGGACCGCCCGCTCCGGTGTTGCCCAGGTCGTCGGTGTGGACCGTGATGTCCGCCTGGCCGGTGAAGCCCGCCGCGGGCGCGAACGTCAGGCCGTCGAGCGCCGTGTTCGCGTTGGCCTTCGTGGCGTGGAAGGTGAGCGAGCCACTGCCGTTGGCACCGCCGGTGATCGTCACGCCGGCCGTCGAGGCGAGCGTCAGCGTGCCGTGGGTGGCGGTCAGGGCGACCTCGATCTCGGACCCGGCGCTGTCCACGTCGTTCACCGACACGGCGTGGCCGTTGGCCGTGGAGAGGACGACCGGGACGCCGGTGGTGGTGCCGACGCCCGACGGGACCACGTTGACCGGTGCGTCGTTGACCGGGGCGACGGTGATGCCGACGGTCTGCTGGTCGGAGAGTGCCCCGCCGGCCCCGCTGCTGCCCTGGTCGTCCGCGGTGACCTCGAGGCTCGCGGCACCCGCGAAGTCGGCGTCGGGCGCGAAGGTGAGCCCGTCCAGAGCGGTGTTGGCGTCGGCCAGTGCGGCGGTGAACGTCATCGACGCGTCGCCGGTGCCGTCGCCGCTGGAGAAGGTGAGGCCGGACGTGGTGGAGAGCGAGGCCGTGCCGGAGCTGGCGTCCAGGGTGACCTCGACGTCTGCCGTGCCGGCGTCGACGTCGCTGATCGTGATCGGGTTCAGCGTGGCCGTCGAGAAGGTGGCGACCGCGTCCTCGTCGACCGACTGGGTGACCGGCACGTCGACGACGGGCGCGTCGTTGACCGGGTTGACGGTGATGTCCATCGTGGCCGAGTCGGTCTGGGGTCCGTCGTCGCCGTTGTGGCCGAGGTCGTCTGCGAGAGCGGTCAGGGTCACGGTCTCGGTGTCGTCCTGGGCCGGCATGAGCTGGAGGGTGTCCAGCGCCGCGTCGAAGGCGGCCAGCGTGCCGGTCATCGCCAGCGTGTCGGTGTCGTTGGACGTGCCGTCGACGAAGGTGAGCCCGTCCGGCACCGCGACGTGCAGCACGCCGCTGGTGACCATGAGGTCCAGGCGGACGTCGTCGGTCCCGGCGTCGGGGTCGGTCAGCGTGATGGCGTCGCCGACGAAGTTGTACGGCGCATCCTCGTCCGTGGCGTCGTCGCCCGGCAGCACGATGTCCGGCGCGCCGTTGGGGACCAGCGCGCTCGCGCGCTGCGCGGTGCCGAGGGCGAGCAGCATCGCGACGAGGAGAGCCGTCAGTGCACGGGTTCCGCCGAACCTAGTCACGATCGAGACGATCCCACGTGCCCCCATCCCTTCGGGTGAGAATGCGCGAACCCGTCGCAGTTGGTTGTCTGCGAGGATCGGCCCCGCGCGAGAGGAGAGCGATGAGCGAGGCAGTCCTGACCGAGGAGCGCGACGGCGTCCTGGTGATCAGCATCAACCGGCCCGAGGCCCGCAACGCGATCAACGGTGACGTCGCCCGGGGCATCGCCGCCGCGCTCGACCGGCTGGACGGCGAGGACGACCTGCGGGTCGGCGTCCTGACCGGCAGTGGCGGGTTCTTCTCCTCGGGGATGGACCTGAAGGGGTTCCTGTCCGGCGACGTGCCGGTCGTCGAGGGGCGTGGACTGGGCGGGCTGACGGAGAGGCCCCCGCGCAAGCCGCTGGTCGCCGCGGTGGAGGGGTACGCCGTGGCGGGTGGCTTCGAGCTGGTGCTGGCGTGCGACCTGGTGGTGGCGGGCGAGGGCTCGCGTTTCGGCGTACCGGAGGTGAAGCGAGGCCTGGTCGCGGGCGCCGGAGCCGCCATCCACCTCCCGCAGCGGATCCCGCCGGCGATCGCGCTCGAGCTGCTGCTCACGGGGGAGACGATCGAGGCTTCGCGGGCGGCCGCGCTGGGCCTCGTCAACCGGGTCGTGGCCGACGGCGCCGCCGTCGACGCCGCGGTCGAGCTGGCCCGCGCGATCGCGGCCAACGGGCCGCTCGCAGTCGCGGCGACCAAGCAGATCGCTGTCTCCGCGCCGGACTGGAGCTTCGCCGAGCGCTGGCAGAAGCAGGCCGAGCTGATGGGTCCCGTCTTCGTCTCCGAGGACGCCCAGGAGGGGGCCCGCGCCTTCGCCGAGAAGCGACCTCCGGTCTGGAAGGGCCGCTGACACCCACTGACGTCGAGGGGCACGCCGCCGGCGGAATGCCGGCCGGGGCCAGCGTGTTGGCGAGGTGTGAACGACGACCTGACCGCCCCACCGGTGCTGTTCCCCGGTCAGGCCGGCCCGGAGTCGGCCTACCGGGTGGCCTTCGACCTGCTCGAGCGCCGCGCTCCCGCCGAGGCGCTCGCGGTCATCGAGCCTGCGTTGGCAGACGACCCACGCAACACCGGACTGCGGACGCTGCGCGCGTGGGCCTACCTCCTCCGTGCCCAGCTCGGCCCCGCCGAGGAGGAGCTCGAGCGGCTCGTCGACGAAGACCCGACGGACGTGTGGGCCCGGCACGCGCTCGGCCGGGCGCTCGAGCGTCAGTCGCGGTACGCCGAGGCGCTGCCGCACCTGCGTCTGGCCGCCGCGATGAGCGGCGACCGGCTGCACGCCGCGGCTGCGTCGCGGGTCGAGGCCCGGCTCGCCGACCGGCGCGACTGAGCGCCGTACCACCACTCCCGCCGTCCCGGACGGCAGGATGGCGACGTGGACACCACGACGACGCTCGTGTTCGTCGCGGTCGTCGGTGGCCGCTTCCTGCTGCCGCTGCTGATCCCCTACTACCCACTGCCGGCGATCGTCGCCTGCCTGATCCTCGACGGCGTCGACCAGACGATCTTCCAGCTGTTCGGGCACGACCCGCCGAGCTACCAGTCCTACGACAAGGCGATGGACGTCTTCTACCTGTCCATCGCCTACCTGTCGACGCTGCGCAACTGGGAGAGCATGCCGGCGTTCCGCATCGGGTGGTTCCTGTACTTCTACCGGCTGGTCGGTGCGCTGGTCTTCGAGCTCACCCACGCGCGCTGGGTGCTGCTGGTCTTCCCCAACGTCTTCGAGTACTTCTTCATCGCCTACGAGACCATCCGCTCGCGCTGGCAGCCGGTGCACCTCCTGGTCGGCTGGTGGCTCAGCGCCGCCGCGATCATCTGGGTCGTCGTGAAGCTGCCGCAGGAGTACTGGCTGCACGTTGCGCAGCTCGACGTCACCGACGAGATCGGCAGGCACCGCTGGCTGATCGGGCTCATCATCGTCGTGCTGCTGGGCCTCTATCTCGCCTTCCAGAGGCTGGTCCGCCCCCGGCTCTGGCCCCCGGACTGGAGCTGGACCTTCCGGCCCGCACCGCTCCCCGTGGAGATCGACGAGCCCGAGGAGCAGGCCGCGTGGCGGATGCGCTTCGACGCGATCCTGTCCACGGGCACCCTCGAGAAGGTGATGCTCCTGGGTCTGGTCTCGGTGATCTTCTCCCAGATGCTCCCGGACTTCACCGGCTCGACCACCGATGTCTTCATCGGCGTCGCCGCGGTCGTCGTCATCAACGCCGGCATCACCCTCGCCGCCGCCCGCCGTCGCTGGACGATCCGCTCCACCGCGCTCGCCTTCTTGACCCGGCTGGCGATGAACGTCGCCCTCGTCCTCATCGCCGACCCGCTGCTCGGCCGGCACAACGCCCGGCTGGACGGCTACGACACGCTGTTCTTCCTGACCCTGATCTCGCTGATCACCACGTTGCACGACCGCTGGCGCCCGGTGCACGAGGTGCGTGAGGTCCTCGCCCGTGGCGAGCCGGCGCCGGTCCTCGACGTCGAGCGGGACTGACGGGTCGCTGTCCCGAGGCTAGGCGAGCAGCTTCCACTGCCCTTCGGATACGACGTCGACCACGCCGTCGACCACCTGGATCGCGGTCTGGTCGTCGATGACGTACGCCGGCCCGGGACAGCCGGCCGCCCACTCCTCCGCCTCGGCCATCGAGTTGCCGGGCATGCCGTCGGGCGCCAGGTGCGGGCAGATCGAGAAGTCGACGAGGCCCAGAGTGGAGTCGTCTCCCGAGGGCGGCCGCCACTGGATGAAGTCATCCCCGACCCACGGGGTCATCACCATGCTCCCGGCACTCAGCCCCACCCACACCGTGTCGCTCAGCGACGGCAACAGGTCGGCCAGCCCGGACTCCCGCATCCAGTGGCACAGGTAGAGGACGTCGCCACCGCCGACCAGCAGCACGTCGGCCTCCTGCACCACAGGGAGCCATAGTTGCTCGTCGAGACTGGGCAGCGCGGTGAGCTCCAGCACGCCCACGGAGCGCCATCCCAGCTCGACCATGGGGTTGCCGCCCTCATGCCCGGCGATGAAGCGCCACGGCCGGACGCCGGGGCCGACCATCGGGTGCGCGTATGCCGCGGTCGGGATGCAGAGCGCGCTGCACTCGGCGATCGGCCGGCCCAGGAGGCCGACCAGCGCGCTGCGGATGCTCGCGTTCGTGACGCCGCCGGACGTGAGAAGAAGCTTCACGGGGTGCCTCCTGGTCGAGTGCGAGGGAGCGGTGCGAGGTACGGACCGACCGGCGGCACCAGAATCATCGCCCGATCTCCGGCCGTGACCGGCGGGGTGCGGCCAGCCACACCCCCGGGGGCGGTGAACCGCACACCGGGGTGGAATCGACCCCGCGTGAGTCGAGGGTCTCCACCGCCCTCCGAGCGGTCAGCCCGATCGCTCGGCGCCGGCCGGACGACGACGATGGGAGGTGTCGGCAGTCGGGCCGGCCGGACCGGAGGAAGCCATCATGGACACCTTCATCACCCGCACCACTCGCAACGCACGACCCGGCGAGCACCGCCACCACTCGGCGCAGGGGTTCTGCACGGTCTGTGGGACCGCCTGGCCCTGCTGGCGCGGGCTCCGCGACGAGGCCCGCTCCGACGTCGTTCGGCACTCGTGACGTCAAGACCTGAGTACTCTCGGCTGTAGGTGACGTCAATGGGTCAACGGTGTCGTCTCTGAGAGGAGCGTGGAGCCGTGCAGGTGGCGATGACCGAGCGAGCCCGCGCCGGGATCGCCGGCGTGCGAACCAGGACGGGGGACGACGTCCTGCTGCTGATCACGAGACGGCCGAGGTCCGACGCTCTCACCGTCGCGGTCGTGCAGCGTCCCGGCCCGCACGACCTTCCGGTGGACGGCGAGGACCGAGCGCTCTACTGCGGCCCGGTCGTCGCCGAGCGGCTCGTCGGCAGGGCGCTCGACGTACGGATGTCGCCCAAGGGCCGACCGGAGTTCGTCGTCGTGGAGATGACGACCGACCAGAACGTGGGATCCCTCCCCATCGCGAAGGACCCAGGCGGGCCCTAACCAGCCAGGTGCGCCTTCAGCCAGTCAGCGAGGTCTCCGAGCACGAGGTCCTTCTCCGGCTCGTTGAAGACCTCGTGGTAGAGCCCGTCGTACATCTTCAGCGTCTTGTCGGTGGAGCCGGCGAGCCGGTCGACCATCCTTGCGCCCTCCGGGTTGACCAGCTTGTCGTCGGTGCCGCTCATGACGAGCAGCGGAAGCGTGAGCGACGGTAGCCGCGACGGGAAGGAGTCCATCGTGCGCAGCAGCGCGCCACCCACGCCTGCCTTGATCGCACCGCGGTAGTTGAGCGGGTCCTCGTCGTAGGCCTTGACCACGGCCGGGTCGCGGGAGATCGAGGCCGAGCTGAGCTTCTGGCCCGGCAGCCAGGGGACGTAGCGCCCGATCACCTTGGCGAGCTTCGCCAGCCCCGGGCTGATGTCGTCACCCCGGAGCACCGCGGGCGCAGAAAGGACGAGCGCGGCCAGCGACGACTGGTGGTCGAGGGCGTAGTCGAGGGCGATCGCACCGCCCATCGAGTGCCCGACGAGGTACGTCGGCCGGCCCTCGACCTGCTCGAGCCCCCGGAGCGTCTCGAGGTCCACGGTGAACTCCGACAGGTCGCGCGCCACCAGGCGCTTGCCGCCGGAGCGTCCGTGGCCGCGGTGGTCGGGGATCGCCACCCGCAGCCCCAGGCCGGCCAGGACGTCGGCGACGTGGTGGTAGCGGCCGGCGTGCTCGGCCACGCCGTGCGCGACAAGGGCCAGCCCGACCGGCGCAGACGGCGGCTCGTAGTGGTCGTACACGATCGTGGTCCCGCCCTGACCAGCGAACGACTTCTCGACGGGGGTCGTCATGGCGCACATCATGCCTGCCCGCGGGCGTCCGGAGGCGGTGTGACCGCGATCACCGCCAAGGACGTCCGGGCAAAACCACCTGAAGCAGGTCGGTGCCTGCGCCTACCTTGGAGTGCGTGACGACCGAGACCGGCCCCCAGGCTCAACCGCAGACCAACGACGACAAGCTCGACGCCCGCGTCCTGCTGGTGGCGGGCGTGGTGGTGCTCGGCGCGATCATGTCGATCCTCGACATCACCGTCGTCTCCGTCGCGCAGCCGACGTTCCAGGAGGAGTTCGACGCCTCTCCGGCCGAGGCTGCGTGGACGATGACCGGCTACACGCTGGCGCTGGCCAGCGTGATCCCGCTGAGCGGCTGGGCCGCCGACCGGTTCGGCACCAAGCGGCTCTACATGCTCGCCGTGCTGATGTTCGCCGCCGGCTCGGCGCTCTGTGCGCTCGCGACCAGCATCGAGATGCTGGTCGCCTTCCGGGTCATCCAGGGGCTCGGCGGCGGCATGCTGATGCCGGTCGGCATGACGATCATGACCCGTGCCGCCGGGCCGGAGCGCGTCGGCCGGGTGATGGCCGTCCTCGGCATCCCGATGCTGCTCGGCCCGATCTTCGGCCCGATCCTCGGTGGCTGGCTGATCGACGCGGCCAGCTGGCACTGGATCTTCCTCATCAACATCCCGATCGGGGCCGTGGCGCTGGTCTACGCGTGGCGGGTGCTGCCCAAGGACCACGTTTCGCCCAGCGAGACCTTCGACTGGCCGGGGATGCTGCTGCTGTCACCGGGTCTGGCGCTGTTCCTGTTCGGTGTCTCGTCGATCCCGGGCGAGGGCACGGTCTGGGCCTCCCGGGTGCTGGTCTCCGCGGCCATCGGTGTTGCGCTGATCGTCGTGTTCGTCTTCCGCGAGCTGTCGGCCAAGCGGGACCACCCGCTGGTCGACCTGCACCTGTTCACCAACGCCCGGCTCACGATCGCGGTGGTGGCGATGGCGCTGTTCGCGATCGCGTTCTTCGGCGCCAGCCTGCTGTTCCCCCAGTACTTCCTCCTGGTCCGCGGCGAGGACACGCTCTCCGCCGGACTGCTGCTCGCCCCGCAGGGCATCGGCGCGATGCTGACGATGCCGGCGGCCGGCACGCTCACCGACCGGATCGGTCCCGGCAAGATCGTGCTGACCGGCATCGCGGTGATCGTGGTCGGCATGCTCGGCTTCACCCAGGTCGGCGTCGGCGTGAGCGACGTCGCCGTCAGCCAATCCGGCGTGAGCATCGACACCCCGTCCTACCCCTGGCTGCTCGGCTCGCTGTTCGTCATGGGGCTCGGCATGGGCGCCACGATGATGCCGATCATGTCCTCGGCTCTCGCGACGCTGAAGGACCACCAGATCGCGCGCGGCTCGACGCTGATGAACATCAACCAGCAGGTCGCGGCCTCGATCGGCACCGCGCTGTTCTCGGTGCTGCTGACCAACGGGTTCAATGACAGCCCCGAGGCGAGCGCCCTGCGCGACGCGGCCCAGAGCGGGAACCAGTTCACCGGCGGTCCCGAGGCGCTGGCCAAGGCGTTCTCGGACATGTCGCACGCCTTCGCCACGTCGTTCACGGTCGGCGTGGTGCTCGTCGCGCTCTGCCTGATACCGGTCTGGTTCCTGCCGCGCAAGCCGCAGGCCAAGCCGGTCGACCCCGCCGCGATGATCCAGCACTGACCGCGGGCGCCGGGACGGCTATCAGGAGTCTGCTGAACAATCGCGCGGCGCAGGCGCCGCGCGATCGTTCAGCAGTCTCCTAGGCGGTGGCCTCGGCCTCCTCGCCGAGGTAGGCCTTCCGTACGCCGGGGTCGTCGCGCACCTCGGTCGGCGTACCCTCGGCGATCTTGTGGCCGAAGTCGAGGACGACGACCCGGTCGGCATGCGCGAGCACCAGCGCAACGTCGTGCTCGATCAGCAGTACGCCCATGCCCCACTCGTCGGCGAGCCGGCGCACCAGCCGGCCGAGCTCGGCGCTCTCCGTCTCGTCGAGCCCGGCTGCCGGCTCATCGAGCATGAGCACCGACGGGCTGCTGGCCACCGCCCGGGCGATCGCCACCAACCGGCGCTGGCCGTAGGAGAGGTCCTCGGCGCGCCGGTCCAGCAGCGGGGCGAGCGAGAGCTCCTCCACCGCCGCGACCACCGGCGCCGGCAGGGGCGCGCGGCCGGGCCGGACCAGGTCGGTGGCGTAGGCCCGCCGGTCGCGCGGGTCGGCCGCGGCCAGCAGGTTCTCACGCACGGTCAGGTCGTCGAAGAGCTCCAGCGACTGGAACGATCGGGACAGCCCGGCCCGGGCCCGGCGGTACGGCGCCCAGCGGGTGATGTCGTGCCCGTCCAAGGTGACAGAACCCGCGCTCAGCCGGTTGTTGCCGGCCACGCAGTCGATGAGCGTGGTCTTGCCGGCGCCGTTCGGGCCGAGCAGGCCCACCACCTCGCCGGGCTCGACGCGCAGGGAGACGTCCTCGAGCGCGGCGAACCCGCCGAACCGCTGGGTCAGCCCGGACACCGCGAGCGTGCGGGCCGGCACCGTGGAGCGGACCACGGCCGGAAGGGGCTCCGGCGCGGCGTCCCGCAGCCCCGGGATCCGGGAGCGCAACCCGCGGGTCAGGGCGTCGAGCCGCTCGGCGACGCCGTTCTGGTTGAGGATGAGCACGACGAGCAGGAGGACGCCGGTGAGCAGCGGCAGGTACTGCTGCCAGGTGGAGGTGTCCTCCACGGCGGCGTTCACCGGGCCGCCGGACGACGTCAGCGTGACCAGGCCGCCCGACGCGAGGAGCGAGCCGAGAATCGGGCCGGCCACGTAGCCGGCACTGCCGATCACCGTCAGCGTCAGGACGCTGATCGAGGCGCCGGGCTGGAAGATGGCCTGGAAGAGGATCGCGCCGTACCCGAACCCGAGCAGGACACCAGCCAGCCCGGCGATCCCTGCCGACAGCGTGAAGCCGTACAGCTTGGCCTCGAAGACGTTGACGCCGATCGCGGCTGCCGCGCGCTCGTTGGTGCGTACGGCGAGCAGCCGCCGGCCACCGCGACCGCGGCGCAGGTTGGCGACGGCCAGCGCGGCCAGGACCAGGAACGCCAGGCAGACCACGGCGTAGTTGCGCGGGTGCCCGACCGGGTCGATCGGCCAGCCGAGCAGCGAGAGGTCCGTCGGCTGCACCCGCGCGTCCTCGGTGTAGGCGCTGTTGCTGAAGACCAGCTGGTGCACCGC
Source organism: Nocardioides sp. (assembly GCF_036274455.1). Classification (GTDB taxonomy): domain Bacteria; phylum Actinomycetota; class Actinomycetes; order Propionibacteriales; family Nocardioidaceae; genus Nocardioides. Next base: position 33,542 of record NZ_DASUFR010000082.1, read on the forward strand.
GAAACCGAGGCCGAAGGTGACCACGGCCAGGTTGACGCCTCGGGTGCGCAGCGCGGGCAGGCCGAACAGGAAGCCGGTCGCCATGGCGACCAGGACGCCGACCAGCAGCGCCGGTTCGAACCGCCACCCGTGCCCGGCCACCAGCTTGGCCGCCGCGAACGCGCCGATCCCGGCCAGCGCGTACTGCGCGAGGGACAGCTGGCCGGTGTAGCCGGTGAGGACAACGACGGAGAGGCCGACGATGGCGAAGGTCGCGCTGATGACGGTCGGCGCGTACCAGTCCGACGACGCCCCGAAGGCCACCCAGAGCAGGGCGGCTCCGGCGACGACGACCACGAGGCCGGGCCGGACCCGCCCGGTGCCGACCCGGGGGAGCCGGTCGGTGATGCTCCCGCGCAGCGGCAGCCCGCGCCCGCGGATGACGAGCACCACGATGATCACGAGGAACGGGACCGCGTCGGGAATGCCCGGCCGGTGTGGGGCGTCCAGGAGCTCGTTGCTCCAGTACGTCGCCAGCGACTGGGCGACGCCGAGGAACACGCCGCCGACCAGGGCCAGCGGGTAGGACCTGAAGCCGCCGAGCAGCGCGGTGGCCAGCCCGCCGATGATCAGGATGCTGAAGGTGATGGGCGAGATGAACCCGGCGGTGGTCGCGGGCATCAGCGAGCCGGCGACCGCGGCGAGCCCGCCGCCCACGGCCCAGGTCACGCCGGCGAGCAGGTCCGGCGACCAGCCGAGCGCGGACGCCGCGCGGGCGTTCTCCGCGGCCGCCGAGACCGCGTAGCCGAACCGGGTGCGCGCGGCGGTCACCGTGAGCAGCAGGGCCAGCACCGCGGCGATCGCGACCAGGTAGAAGCCGTAGCGGCCCACGACGATGTCGCCGGGCAGGTGCACGGCGTCGGTGGGGATGGGCGACTCGGTGATCACCTGCTTCGCGCCGAACTTCAGCACCACCGCCTGGCTGAGCACGGTGAGGACGCCGAGGGTCGCGATCACCCTGGCCAGCGGGCTGGCCGAGCGGAGCGGGCGCATCACGAGGAAGTGCACCAGCACCCCGATCACAGCGCAGAGCACGACGGAGGCCACGACGGAGAACGCGGCCCCGTGCCCGTCCTGCACCTGGAGCCGGTAGGTGACGTAGGCGCCGACCAGGGCGAAACCGGACTGGGCGAAGTTGATGACACCCGACCCGCGGTAGATCACCACCAGCCCGAGACCGAGGAGGGCGTAGATGCCGCCGGTCCCGAGGCCGAGCAGCCCGAAGCGCACGAGGTCGGTCACGTCTCGTCACCGGTGAGGTAGTGGGCGGCGATCGCGTCGGCGTCACCGCGCAGGTCGTCGGCTACCCGGTCGAGGACGACGCGTCCGCGGCGCAGCACCTGCACGCGGTCGGCGATCGCGAGCGCCGACCGGACGTGCTGCTCGACGAGGACCACCGCGACGCCGTCGTCTGCGGCCGCGCGCACGGCCGCCAGGAGCCGCTCGACCACCATCGGCGCCAGCCCCAACGAGAGCTCGTCGGCCAGCAGGACGCGAGGTCGTGCCGCGAGCACCCGGCCCAAGGCGAGCATCTGCTGCTGGCCGCCGGAGAGCAGGCCGACCTTCTTGCCGAGGTGGTCCTCGAGCTCGGGGAACAGCTCCAGCGCGCGCTCCGGACGCCCCCGGCCGAGCTTGAGGTTCTGCCAGCCGGTGAGCTCCATGAAGACGCAGCGCTCCTCGGTGACGAAGCCCAGCCCGCGCCGGGCCCGCTGGTGCAGCCGGCGTCGCCGACTGTCGCCATGGAAGGTGATGGTCCCCGAGATCGGCGGCACCTCCCCGGCGAGCGCCAGGAGGGTCGTGGTCTTGCCCGCGCCGTTCGCGCCCAGCAGAGCCACCACCTCCCCGGCGCGCACCTCGAGGTCGATGTCGTGGACGGCCGGCGTGCCGCCGTACCCGGCGGTCAGCCCGTGCGCCTGCACCACGACCTCGCCGCCCCGGACCGGCGCGTCGGCCGGTCCGGGCGTGGCAGTCGTGGTCACGGCTACGAGGCGGGGACGAGCGCCAGGCGCATGTCCTTGTAGTCGGTGCCGGCCTGCTGGAGCTTCCCGTCCTTGATCTCGAAGGTGAGCTCCTGGTAGTTGAACACGCGGTTCAGCCCCGGCGCCGGGAAGTCCTCGGCGAAGCTGAACGGCGGCGTGAACCCGTCGGTGTCGACCTGCGTCGTCGCGTCCAGCGTGGCCTTGACACCGGCTGCGCTGAAGTCGTCGTTGTTCTTGATCAGCGACAGGAAGGTGCGGTAGGCGACCCAGGTGTTCTGGAAGTAGAGCCCGGACAGGCCGCCGTTCTCCTCCTCCGAGGTGACGCCGGAGTACTTCTTGGCGTCGTCCCAGATCGGGTCGTCGATGTCGGGGAAGTTCGAGAGCGACCTGGTGCCCTCGACCGCATCGCCGCCGTCGCGCGCGACCGAGTCGGTCAGGCCGCCCGGGACCACGTAGTAGGTCGTCGCGCTGCCGAGCTGGGCGCCCGCTGCGGCGACGCCGAGGAACGCCTGCGGTGGGGTGCCGACCACGGCGCAGTCGTAGTCGCTGGTCTCCTGGGCGATCGTGCTGAAGTCGGTGGTCGTCGGCGGCACCTTGATCAGCGTGGACTTGTCGTGGCCGGCGTTGGTCAGCGCGAGGTCGACGAGCTGGGCGATCTGGCCCGCCGAGGGCAGGTCGTAGTTGACCGAGGCGACCTTGTCGCAGCCGTCCTCGGCAGCCATCTGGCCGAGACCGGCCAGGCCGAGGACGCCGGAGGTGATCGGGTAGCTGTCGGCGCTGGAAAGCTCGGCCGCGGAGATGCCGGGCGGGCCGAACCACGGGATGCCGGCCTGCTCGAGGATCGGCATCACGGCGTCGCCGTTCGCGGTGAACCCGCCCACCATCGCCGCGACGCCCTCGTCGACGGCCTGGCGTGCGCAGTCGGCCGCCTTGTTGGGGTCGGCGCTGTCGTTGCAGGTGATCAGCTTGAGCTCGTGGCCGCCGAGGCCGCCGGCGTTGTTGATCTGGACGACGGCACCCTGGGCGACGTCGAGGACGGCTTTCGCGTTCAGCGTGTCGGTGTCGTAGGTCGACATCGTCATCACCGTGACCGGGTCGCCGGTGAACTTCATGTTGGGGTCCTGGGTGGGCGGGCCGGAGCTGCTCTCCTTCTTGTCGTCGTCCCCGCCGCCGCACGCGGCCAGCCCGAGCAGCAGGGTGACGGCGGCGGCCACGGCGAGCCCCCGGGTGCGCTTGCGCACAGAAGTCATCAGGTCCCTCTCCCAAAGTCCGTGCTTCCTCGAGAGCACCGGGGCGGCTCCGCGGCCCGTGTGATCGCCGACACTCTGCCAACTAGAACGTGTTCTCGTCTATGGCTCGCGCGGGTAGTTGGCCGAATCGTCACCATCTCGGGCTGCAACCGGGATTGACCTCGACCGCTACCTGTTCCTTAGTCTGTCCCGGCCGCAGTGGGCGGCAGTGACCCTCGGATCTCGGGCAGGTGGGAAGTGTTCAAGCGTCGGGCGCCGCTCGCGCACCTCAGCATGGCCCAGCTCTGCGCCCTGTGGCGCAAGAGCATGGCCGGCCTGCTGGCGTCCGCCAGCCCCGCCGATCGCGCCGAGATCGTGGCTGCGCGCGCCGCACTGCTCGACGAGCTCGAGCGCCGCGAGCCGCAGGCGATGCTTGACTGGCTGAGCGGCGGTGCGCTCGAGCCGGAGGGGCCTCCGGCGTACCTCGTGGGCTAGCTTGCGCCGTGGTCGGGAACCGTCACCGTCCCCGCTGCACACCTCATCGAGCCATCGCCCGGTAGAGTCGCATCTCGTCCCGGTAGCGGTAGGGCAGCGGGACCCCCGACAGCGCGGCCGCGTCGGCGTAGGCCTCCATTGCGTCAGCGAGGCGTGCGCAACGCTGCGACTGCTCGCCGACGCTGACCGACGACGAAGACGTCTTGCGCCCGGCCCGCACCTGGGCCCGGCAGCGGTTCACCTCGTGGAGCAGGGCGGTGAGCTGGGCCTCGTCGCGCTGATGCCTCGGTGGTGGATGCACAGCTGCCCCTTTCCCAGCGTGCCTGGCGAGCGGCGCCGGGTGCGCAGACGGCGGGGCGCGAGGTGCAGTTGACAGTAGCCGACGTCTGCATGTCACCGGCTGCGTTCAGGGACGACAACGGTGAAGTGCGGGTCAGAAAGTACTCGGCCCGTCACCGCTGCGTGAGTGGTGACGGGCCGATCGCGGGTGTGCGGCTCAGACCGGACGGACGCTGTCCGCCTGGGGACCCTTGGGGCCCTGGCTCGCCTCGAACTCCACCTTCTGGTTCTCCTCCAGTGACTTGTAGCCGTTGGCCTGGATCGCCGAGTAATGCACGAAGACGTCAGCGCCACCGCCGTCCTGGGCGATGAAGCCGAAGCCCTTCTCGGCGTTGAACCACTTCACAGTTCCCTGTGCCATCTGCTTGTCCTTCTTCTCTTCAGCGCGTGACACTGCGTCCGCGCTGCCAGCCGGAGTCATCGAGCAAAATGCCTGACGTCCAGCGGACCGAAGATCAAGAACCAGCAAACTGACTGGTCGCCACCGAACTGGGAGCGACCGGGAGCAACAAGTGCTCCTCCAACGCAGCGACGCTATCAGCCCGAGCCTTGTCGGCCCTCATCGCGACGCGGTGGTGAGCTGCTGGTGCCCGAGCTCCCACACCCCGATCGAGGCGCTCGAGACCAACGGTCACGGCCCTTTCGACAAGGGTCTCCTCGGGAGTCTGAAGGTCAGCCCTCGAAGCGCTCGACCAGCTCGGCTGGCGCGATGGTGAGCCAGGCGTCAACGAGTAGGTCGCGTAGGTCTCGCTCGTCGACAGCGCCGATCTCGACGAGCACGGCGGGGTAGTTGTTGAAGTGCTGGATGGTGAACACGCCTCGGATACCGGCCTCGAGCACGCCTTCCTTCTGGTGCAGGTCCTTGGTGTTGACCGCAAGGATCGGCCCGGCCGGCGGCGTCTGGTCACCGAAGCGCTTGAGGTCGGCCTTGCTGAACGGGCGCAGCCAGGCGATGCCCTTGCCGCGCACCGACCAGGTCGTGTGGCCGTGGTGCTCGCCCTCGGCCACCTCGGGCATCTCGTCCATGATCCGGTCGACGTCCTGAAGCGTAGCCATCGGTGGAGCGTAGCCATCAGCGACCGTCACTGGGTGACGGCGTAGGACGCGAAGGCGAGGTTGTGCCCCAGCCCGCGCACGTCGAGGAGTCGCATCGTCACGGTCTCCACCGTGTCGCCGAAGAGACGTTCGCCCGCTGCGAGAACCATGGGGAGGACCACGAGGCGCAGCTCGTCGTTGCGGGTGGCCAGCCAGTCCGGTCAACTGCATCGTCGGGCTCCGCCCGACGGCGCTCGGATCTGAGTTGCAGGGCCTCGGCAACCGGAAGTCGCACATGTCGACCGATGTGGCGCACTGACGAGGTGCATGGCGGCGCGGCAGGTTGGGCTCGTGAGGATCGATTCGGCTGGTGCTGGAGAGGGTGGGAGACGGGCATGGCTCGCCTGTGATGCAGGGACGCCGGACAGTGCGCTGCTGCTCGCGACCGCATCTCGGCTCGAGCGGCAGATCGACCGGCATGAGCTCATCGGCGGTCAGGCCACCGACCGATGAACACACTCGCGCGGATCTTCGACGAGCAGGGCCAGAGCCCGTGGTTGGACAACCTCACCCGCCCGTACCTGCGCGACGGCACATTGTCCCGGCTGGTCGCCGCTGGAATTCGGGGGGTGACCGCCAATCCCACGATCGTCGCGCGGGCCATCGAGTCCTCAGACGCCTACGACGAGCAGTTCGAGTCCCTACTCTCCGCCGGCCACACGATCGAGGACGCTTACTGGGAGCTCGTCATCTCCGACGTCGTCCGAGCACTCGAGGTACTGAGGCCCACGTTCGACCGCAGTCATGGCGGAGACGGGTTCGTCTCCATCGAGGTGGCACCTCGCTGGGCGAACGACACCGAAGCCACCGCTGCGGCCGCCCGCGCCCTGGCCGAGCGCATCAGCGAACCGAACCTTCTCATCAAGATCCCCGCGACCGCTGAGGGAGTCCCCGCCATCGCAGCCATGATTGGTGAAGGACGAAGCATCAACGTCACCCTTGTCTTCTCCCTGCGCCGCTACGTCCAGGTGCTCGACGCCTACCTTTCCGGCCTCGAAACCTTGTCCCGGCGCGGTGGTGACCTCTCCGCGGTGCACAGCGTGGCGTCCTTCTTCGTCAGCCGAGTGGACACTGAGGTGGATCGGCGGCTGGACGCATCGGGTAGTTCAGCGGCGCTGGGCCTGCGGGGACGGACCGCGATTGCGCAAGCCAAGCTCGCCTACCAGCTGTTCCGAAAGGCCCACTCGGGCCGACGTTGGGAACACCTCGCGCACCAAGGCGCCCGCGTGCAACGGCCGTTGTGGGCTTCCACCTCCACCAAGAACCCGAACTATCCGGACACGCTCTACGTGGACAGCCTCATCGGGCCGGACACGATCAACACGCTTCCCGAAAGCACGTTGGAGGCGTTCGCTGACCACGGCACCGTGGCCAGGACGATCGACACAGGCGTCGAGGACGCTCTCGACGTCATGGTTGCGCTCGCAACACTGGGCGTCGACATGGATGATGTCGGCCAGACCCTGGAAGTGCAGGGCGTCGCCGCCTTCGACGCCTCCGTCGCCCACGTGCTGGGCAGCCTCGAGGCCAAGTCCGCCGCCCCTCAGCCGCGTTAGTCCGTCGACACGTGGAGGGAGGCCCTGTGTCTCTGCGCTGCGCGGATGATGGCGCCCACCGCGGTACAGGCGGAGGACTCGATAGGTCTTCAACGGTCTCGCCGTCGCGTGGCCAGCCGCCTCAGCACGCGCGAGAACGACTCGCGGCTGGTGGCAGCACTACTCTGCTCCAGCGCGGCGCCGACCAAGCGCAGATCGACACCCTTGGCGGCGAGCTCCGAAAGGACACCTGCGGCACCTCGCGTGTCGATGCCAAGCGAGGGCAGCGCCTTGCCGTTCTCCAGCAGGGCGGTCACGGTCGACTCAGAGAGTGCATGGACCGAGTTCGGCACGGCCAGGTCTTCGACGTAGGGACTGACGCAGCGGGTCTCGTGGCCTGGCGCAGAGGAGGTCCAGAGTGGCCGCTGAGGGTTGGCGCCGGCGCGCGCGAGTCGCGACCACCGATCGCTGTCGAACCATTCCTCGAACTGTCGATAGGCGAGCTTGGCCTGGGCCACAGCACTGAGGCCGCGTAGCTCGAGTGCGCGCACGTCTCCCAGTCGCTCGAGCCGTCGGTCCACCGCTGCATCCACCATGCTGAGAGGGAACGAGGCCACGCTGTGAACGGACGCGGGATCCCCGTCGCGGCCGATGAACGTCTCCAGGCCCGAGAGATAGGCCTCGATCACGGTGGAGTAGCGATCGATCGAGAAGATGGATGTGACGTTCACGCTGCGACCGGCCGCGATCATCGCTCGTATGACGGGGATGCTGTTCGAGGTGGCGGGGATCGCAAGGACGAAGTTGGGTCGGTCGACTCGTCGGTGGAAGCGGCAAGCAGTCACGACGGCGTCCTGCGTGCGTCGCGACGGGTCAGATGGCAACCCTAGAGAAACGAGGCCGTCCAGGCCTCGAGACCTGTCGTACGTCGAGAGCAGGAGGGCGCACGCCGCCTGGACGTCGGTCGCGGCCAGCTCCAGGTAGGCCTTGTCGGGCGACCAACCCCTCGAGAAGAGCCAGGACAGTTGTTCGTCGTAGGCCGGTGAGTCGCCGATTGCGTTGTTGAGGGCCGCTGGGTTGGCCGTCACACCGCGGATGCCGTCGGCGATCAGTCGGCTCAGGCTGCCGTCCTTGAGGGCTCCTCGAGTCAGGAGATCCAGCCAAGCACTCTGTCCTCGTTCGACGTGGAGACGCTGCAGTGCGTTGGGCCGTGAGTCACGCCCAGCAACGGCGGGCCGGTCGTCCGGGCGGTGTGTGGAGCTGAGGGGGTCTCTGTGCCTGGGGGTGGTCGCCACGTGCATCCGCCTTCGGTCTCGAGGGCCCGGCGTTCAAGCGCGTGGAAACAGCTCTCTTCGTTGGGCCGGGCCACCGCTTGCGACACGCCCCGACGCGAGAAGACGGGGGGTCGAGGCATACCTATGTCTGCAGGTAGGTGGGTCTGACCTCATCATGCCGCGGAGCCTCTGCGAGGTCATCGTGAGCCGTGAGCCAACAGGAGCCGGAGTTCGTTGCCGGTGGCGGGCAACTCGCGTCGCGGGTCGGGTAGCTCCCCGTGGGCGGGCTGGGAAACCTCTGAGCGGTCGCCTATGGTGACCACATGAACGAGCACCGGGCTGCGACGCAGACGGTGACGAGCGAGCCGTCTCACGTGCCCTCGGGTGCCGCCCTCCTGGCACTGGAGCTGAGTGAGATCGCGCGCGGCATCCGTGGTCTTGACGTGCTGCGTCGCAGCGTCGACCGCGCTCCCCCCTCGTTCAGCTGACAGGCCGTTCTCCCGGCAACCGGATCGGTCAAGGTTCCGCCTGTCGCCAACGTGGCGGTCTTCGAGCACGAGTGGGTTCTGCGCAGCCTTGAACCAGGAGCTGCGCTGTCCGTATTGCTCACTCCTCTCGGACCAGCCCTGATGCGCCACGTGACGGCGACGATGCCGGCCTCCGCCTGCTCCTAGCAGTCACGTCGGCCGCGAATCGCCGTCGACAGGTGGTCAGCGACGTAGCGCGCTGACCGATCGTGACGACCCTGCAGGCGGTCCCGACCTCCGCTGCCGTCCCACCCCTTTCGGATCAGGAGCATCCCATGACTCGCGTTCACGCTCTTGTGCTCGTCGTCCTTCTCTTCACAGTCGTCGCCCACGCGACCCTGGCCGGCCTCGTGAGCCGTCTCTCGCGACGTGCGCGAAAGACGAAGCACCCGTCGCAGTCACCCCGTGCGGCGAGGGGTCTGGGGCGTCGGTTCCCAAGTACCGACCGCGGGTTCGACACCCATCGAGATGCGAGTGGCGTCGCTTCAGCGAGGCACCGCCGCGGCCACGCCATCTACGGCGCCTGCGCGGGTTGCGGCATGCCGATCGCACTGACCCACTCGACGCGACGGTGACTTCGCCGCGTCGCCTGCAAGCGCGTGAGCGCCGCTCCCTCATCCAACAGACACCACGACAGGAATCTGACATGACCGTGCACACCACCACCCAGTCGCGACTCCACCAGGAGCAGCTGCTCGACAGCATCCGTATCTCGCTCGAGAGTGCCGCAGCCAGGCGTCAGCGGCAGCTGGATGACATGCCTGCCTTCCACACTGACCCGGTCGCGGACGCCCAGCGACAAGGTCTCGAGCAGATCCTCGCCGAGATCCGCGCGGCTCAAGAGAGACTGGACGCCGGCAGCTTCGGCACCTGCCAGACCTGCGGGACTCCGATCCCGCTTGAACGGCTCGAGCTGCGTCCGTGGACGCCGGTGTGCGTCCCGTGTGCAGCCGGTGGAGCGGCCTGACGGCCTGTGGCCACGGGCCGCGCGCGCGAGCAGCTCAGGGACCGCGTGGACTACGTCACCTCGGCGTCCCGCAGCGCCAGGGCTGCTTGGACGAGGGCGGCATGGGTCAGGGCCTGGGGGTAGTTGCCGAGGTGGTGGCGGGTGACGGGGTCCATCTCCTCGGCGTAGAGCCCGACCCGACTGGCCAGTGCGAGGAGATCGCGGAACAGTGCGGAGGCTTCCTTCGCTCGTCCACTGCGGGCAAGGCTTTCGACGAGCCAGAATGAGCACGGCAGGAAGGCACCCTCGGTGCCGGGAAGACCGTCGTGACCGGGTGGGTAGCGATAGACCAACGGGAGACCGGCACCAAGGTCGCGGACGATGGCGTCGATCGTTCCCTGGAGCCGTGGCGAGTCGGCGGACTCGAAGCCGAGCCGGGACAGGATCAACAGGGCAGCGTCGGTGTCCCGGGAGCCGTAGCTGCGTGTGTAGCTACCCGTCTCGGTGTCGAAGCCAAGCCTCTCGATCTCTTCGCGCAGCGCCGCCCGCTCGGCAGTCCATCTGCGTGTGCGCCGCGTCGGGGTCCGGTGATGGACAGAGATCCGCAGCGCGCGATCGAGCGCGAGCCAAGCCATCAGCTTGGAGTGCACGTGGTGTGCGGTGTCGGCACGTACCTCCCAGATGCCGGCATCTGGCTCTCGCCATCGGTTCGCGACCGTGTCGGCGAGGCCCGACATGGTCCGCCATGTCTCGGAGTACAGGCGGTGTCCGGCGTCGGTCAGACGCCATGCGGCGTCAAGAACCCAGCCGTAGCCGTCAAGCTGGTGCTGATCAGCAGCCGCGTTGCCGGCGCGCACCGGTGTGCTGTGGGCGTAGCCAGGCCAGCCGTCAAGGTCGTGTTCGCGCGCGGGGTGCTTGCCGTGGAGGGTGAGCAGCACCGGCAGTCGCGGACGATCGAGCCTGGTGGCGCTGAGCAACCAGGCCATGAACGATCGGGCCTCGTCCTGTTTGCCGACCCCCAGGAACGAAGCGATGCCGATGCTGGCATCCCGTGGCCAGGCGTATCGGTAGTCCCAGTTGCGCATGCCCCCGAGCACCTCCGGGAGTGATGTGGTCGGCGCGGCGACGGGCGCGCCAGATGGTGAGTAGGTCAGCAGCCGGAGGGTGATCAGGCTCCGGACGACGGCGTCACGGTGAGGCAGGTCCTGGTCGATGCCGGTGCACCATCCCTGCCACTTCAGCTCGTCGTTGCAGAGAGCCTGCCACGCCGACGCCGGGTTGACGTGCACCAGCGGCTCGCGGTCGGCGACGGAGACCACGACGGTCAACGGGTGGCCCGGGGTCAGGCCCACCACCTGGGAACAGCCCGGCTCAACATTGATGGCGGGGGTCGTGCTCAAGGCGACGGCTGAGGTGGACCAGCTGCAGACCAGAAGCCAGCCTCGGCGTTCGGCCCGCGGTCGGAGGCGCCGCTCGCCGAGGCGAGGATCGAACTCGACGATGGCCGCGACCGGCCCGTCGATGGCGGTCAGCCGACGCACCAGCATGGTGGAAGGGAGAAGCCGGCCAGCGACGTCGGCCACCATGCCTTCGGTGAGCGTGAGCCGCCCGTCGTGGGTCTGCCAGGTCGTCTCGAGGGTGGCGGAGTCGGGACGGTACCTGCGAGAGATGACGGTGGCGGAGCCGGCAGGCGCCAGCCGGAAGCTGCCCGCACTGGGTCCGCCAACCAGGCGACCGAACACCGGCGGCCCGTCGAAGCGGGGGATGCACCACCAGTCGATGGAGCCGTCGGAGCTGACGAGCGCGGCTGTTCGGGTGTCTCCGAGCAGGCCATAGTCCTCGATCGGGACGTCGGCCGCACCGCGACCATCGCCAGACGTCGGCGATGCCGGGGAAGGAGGGGGCGCGGCGACCATCTGCAAGTGCCTCAGTGTGGGTCCAGCAGCAGGCCCAGGGCGATGCCGTACGCGAGGTGGGCGGTCATGGCGACGAGGGGCGTCTGCGGGCCGTAGTTGAGACCGAGAAGTCCTGGCGGCTCCAGCACGGCGGTTGCCTCGGGACCCGCGCGGGTGGAGGCCATCCGCGGATGGATGCCCGCCAGCGTGGGGAGGAGGACCATCAGGGCGATTGCGCCGTGCACAGCACCGAAGAGACCACCGAGCCACCAGGTCGCCTCTCCGAGGAGTGCGAAGGCCGCGCCGTAGCCGAGAGCGAAGGCCTGCCCTACGAGAAGGTGGATCAAGAAGCCCGCGACACGGGCTTTGTCGGGATCCGGGGTCACCACGGTGCCGAGGACCAGAGGCAGGTCAAGGCGACTGAGGCCGCCCAGCTGGGCTGCGATCATCACTGCGGTCAGGACAGCGGTGGCCAACAGCCCGAACAACGCCCAGCCCGCCCAGTCCACCTCAACCCTCCGGAAGGGGGAGAGTGCAGGTCGGACCCGAGCCAACCGCGGTCAGCGGCACGCAGATGGCCGGCCACAGCTTCGCGTAGATCGTCATCGCTTCACCTGACCGAGGTGTCGTCGCATCGAGGATCGAGCTCCTCCGCTCAGAATGCCGGGCGATGGTTCCTCGAGTCGCCGGCACCGATCGGCTGTCAAGGTGCGGCATTGGTTGCCGGAGACGGGCAACGCAGACGCGACCGTCGACGAACGTCGGGCGTACGCCCAGGCGGGCCGGCTCAGTCGATGCCGACCACCAGCGCAGGGCGGTGCCGCAGCGTGTTCGACACGTAGCAGAGAGGTTCGGCTTCTGAGAGCAGCCCTTCGAGCACAGCACGAGGGGTGTCCGATGTGATCGTTGCTGCGATTCGTTCGAACTCGAGGCCCTTGTAGCTTCCGACGACCCTCACCTCGAGGTCGAGCAGCTCGATGCCACGCTTCCTGGCGACGAACGCCATTGACAGGGCGATGCAGGAGGCGAACGACGCCAGCAGGAGGTCGGTCGGCTGTGGCCCGGTGTTGGTGCCACCGTGGGCCTCTGGTTCGTCGACGACGACCTCGAAGCCGTTCATGTCGGAGACGGCTCGCATCCCACCGGTCCACCGGGTGGTCACCATGCGGTCGGCCAAGGCGTTCCCCTGTCACGTCGCCCTGTCGGATGAAGTGGACGGGTCGGCTGCCAGGGCCCGCACAGCCGCGCGGAAGCATCCGGCGGGAGCCGTGGCCACCCCGGCCCCGATCTGGCCGACCCCCGAGCTCGCGTGCAGGATTCCGGTGGTGACCTTGGGCGTCGTGTCCAGGTCGACCACCCGTCGTACGTCGACCCCGACCGGGGTTCCCCGGTAGTTCGAGGTGGGTAGCTTGAAGCGTGTGCTCCTCGCAACGCAGATGGACGCCATGCGATCGGTCATCCTGACCGCATCGGCCATCCCGCCGGGCAAGAAGCCGGCGACCGCTGGTGAGCCCGCCGCGGCCGCGCCGCCCAGCCCCACCAGCTCGAGGATCGCGCTGTCGCCGATGTCGGGAGCGCTCGTCTCGGGTCCGAAGTCGGGGTAGTACATCGCTTCTTCGACGGCCGGGGCCGCGCTGGTGAAGACCTCGTCAGAGCCCGCCAGCCGGATGCCGTACGACGTTCCGTTGCGGCACATCATCGTGACGATGCTCGATCCCTCGACCTGCTCAGCCCACATCGCTGCGGCCTTCGCAGCTGCCATCGCCAGGTTCAGGAAGAACAGGTGGTTCCCTGACAGGTAGTGCGCCAGCTCCACCCGTCCTGGGGCGGGGAGATCCGCGATCTGCGGGAGCAGGTTGCGGATCAGCAGGTTGGTCGTGCCCTGCGTCCGCATGTGCACGTCGTCACCGATCTGAACCCCCTGGGCAGCGAGAGCGAAGATGTCGATCGGGCCCGAGGATTCGAGGATGCTGCTCAGCATCGGCCCCGCGACCGCACGCAGGAACTCGAGCCTGGCGATGGCCGCCGGCGTATCGCGGCCGAACCATGCCGTCTCGCCTGGTCCCTGGTTGATCGGTGCGAAGGCGCGAGTCCCACCGTCGCGGTTGTCGACTGCGAACACCGGTGCCGACGGACCGATCGCACTCGCCATGGGCATTACGGTGTCGTGTTGGTATGCCGGCCGGAGCGTCACCGCGCCGTCGGAGAGGATCAGGTCCGCCTCCTCCACGGACCCGGCCCACCCTTCGGCAACGGTCGCGGCCCGCATCGAGCGGCGGAGGGGATCGCAGACGTCCGCCCACTCGACGGCTGGACCGCAGTGCAGCAGTGTTCGGTCGGGCAGCCCCGGGACCAGGCTCTCGGCCGGCCCGATGCCCACCAGGAGTGCGACGCTCTCGTCCAGTCTCCGCACTGCCTCGCTGTTGGCCTTGTCGATGCCGGCCGCGCGCGGCCCGTAGAGCCGTTCCAGGTCGCCGACGAGGTCCAGCCGTCCGTCGGCCGGTATCCGCCAGTCGACGTTCTCCACTGAGGCGGCCTGGTCCCGCACTGCGTCGGCGAACAACGAAAGGCCCACGTTGACCACGGCCACCTCGTCCGGCAGCGCGATCGCGCGGGTTGGATCAGCCATGGGTACCCTCCACTTCTCCGGTCGTGCACCTGGCTCGGTCGAGCAGTTCCTCCTCGGCCCGGTCGAGCACCTGACGACGCTGCCGCACGACGTCGGCAAGGTCATCGGCGTCCTGCTCGCACTGGCGGATCATCGACGCGACCGCGCTCGGGGCCGCACCACCTGTGCCCTTGCGGCTCTCGATGATCACGCGGGGGTCGAGAGCCGAGGTCAGGTCCATGGCTGCGAGTCCCCAGGGCTTCCCCGTCTCGGCAGTGGCAGCCTCATCGAGCATCACGCCGGTGATGTCTCGGCCGGCGATGCCGTGCCTGCTGGCTTCGCGCACTGCCCTGCCGACGACCTCATAGGCGCTGCGATAGTCGACGCCGCAACGCTGGACGATGAACTCGCTGAGGTCGGTGGCTTGGGTATAGCCCGCGTCGAGCCCGTCGGCCATCCGTTCCGCGTTGACGTGCAGGGTGCGCACGACCCCGGTCATCAGACGCGTGACACGGATCGCGAGGTCCAGCGCCCGCGGCACCTCGCCGTAGGCGAAGATCAGGTTGTCGCTCCGCGCGGACGGGCTCTTGGCGACCGCGAGGAACCCGGTCAGGCGCCCGATCAGCACCCCCGATGCTCCACGCACGATCGACAGCGAGTATGGGTTGCGCTTCTGCGGCATCAGGATGCTCGACCGGGTGTAGGCGTCCGCGAGATCCACGAAGTCGAACTCGCTGCTCGACCAGATCTCGAGGTCTTCGGCGAGCTTGCTCTGCGTGGACAGCAGGCTGGCCGCGCTGGCCAGGACGTGGATGAACCCGTCGATCTCCCACATCGCGTCGCGCGTGTGTTCGATGACCTCGTCGAAGCCCAGGGCAGCCGCGACGAACCCTCGATCGTCGAGGAGACGGGTTCCGTTGACGCAGCCGGCCCCGGCGGGACTGCGGTTGATGTCGTCGAACTCGCCCAGCAGTCGATGGGCGTCTCGTATGACGGGGTAGACGAACGACAACACGTAGTGGCCGAAGGTCGACGGCTGGGCCTGTTGCAGGTAGGTCTGGTCCGGCATCAACGTGTCGATGTTCCGGGCGGCGAGCGCAGTGGTCTGGCGGGCCAGCTGCACCACCGCCTCGACGAGCTCGAGGAGCCGATCCCGGACGTGGATCCGCAACGCGATCCGGGCTGCTTCCCGTCGTGGCCGGCCGGCATGGAGCCACCCCGCAACCTTGCCGAGTCGCTGGACGAAGAAGTGCTCGCGGGAGTTGTAGGGCTCACCGAACGAGGGGTCGTACGGGAAGTCCTCGGCCGGCATCTGCTGCACCTCGAGCAGCAGGCGCAGCAGGTCACGGGCCGCTGGTGCCGGGACGATCTCGCGTCGCAGCAGGTCCAGCACGTGTGCCAGGTCGGCGAGGTTCAAGCCCCCATGGAGGAAGGGTGCATCCGCACTCTCCAGGGCGAACCCGCTGTCGATGAGTTCCTGCGACGGCCCAGCCTGAGGTGGGCCGCTGCGTCGGATCGGCGGCGTCATGAGCTGCCTCCCATCAGGACGGCGAGCGCTGCGGCAACTCCTCCGGTGTGCCAGAACACCGCCGGGGTCTCGGCGCCGGCGGTCAGCATTGCCCGGAACAGGCTCATGGCCTTCGCCCCGTAGTAGTCGTCGAGCAACAGCCCCTCGTGGGCCAGCGCCAGGTGGGAGCTGACCCGATCCTCGTCCGAGGTGAGACCGAAACCCGGGCCCCGACAGTCACGGACGTCGACCTGGTCCCCGCACGGCTCGTCAAGACCCATCGACGCTGCACATGCCCGCGCAAGTCGGAGGACCCGCTCCGCCATCGGTTGAGCCGGCCTGCTCACGCTGGCGCCGACAACCCGCCATCGTTGCCCGAACCCGACTGTGCCGGCGACCAGCCCCGCTTGGGTTCCGCCGGAGCCGGTCGCCAGCACCACCGTCCGTGCGGAGACGTCGGCTGCCTGGCACTGCTCGGCGAGCTCCCTCGCTGCCAGGGCGTACCCGAGGCCGCCAGTCGCCGTCGCACCGCCCCGCGGGACCGCGTAAGGGCGCCGTCCTCGTGCGCGAAGCAGGCTTGCATGCTCGAGGACGGCGTCATCGAGCTGGTCGCGCGTCTCGACGGCGCCGAAGAGCAGGTGCGCACCCGCCGCGCGCGCCAGCTCGACGTTCGGTGCCGGAGCCGAGAGCGGGGCGCCGGGGAAGAGCAGTTCACAGTCCATCCCGACCACACGCGCAGCCATCGCCGCAGCTGCACAGAAGTTCGATGACGGGCTGCCGGCCGCGACGAATGTGTCGGCACCCTCGTCCACGGCAGCGCCGATCAGGAACTCCAGGGCCCGCGCCTTGTTGCCGGCGATGCCGAAGCCAGTCAGGTCATCTCGCTTGATGAAGATCGGCCCGGCATCGAGAGCACGCTCCAGCCGCGTGGCGCGCACCAAGGGCGTCGGCAGGAGTGCAAGCTCGATCCGAGGGAGGCTCATGCCCATGCCTCCGGCTCCGACGACCGGGCCTGCCGCGCGCGGTCGACCACCGCGTCGACCATGATGCCGGCGTCGCCGACCTCCCAGCTGATCCACGCATCTCGATCGTGCTCCGTGGCCTCACCGGCGGCGACCAATGCGTCGAACACGTGGTGGACGTCGCGTGATCCGGGTGCAAGGACATCGTGCATGAGGCGCTGGGCACTGTGCTTGCCGATCCTCGTGGTCAACCCGGCGAGGATGCGCTCGGACGCCGGCTGGTCGCCGTGACCGTCCAGGTTGCTCCGCATCGCTTCGACATCGACGATCAGACCGGACAGCAGACGGAGGCCAGTTTCGAGAGCAGCGCCGGTCAGTAGGCAGACCTCGGGGAGGGCGATCCACTCGGCCTTCCACCCGCGCCCGTCGCGTTCGTGCCCGACGACCATCCCTTCGGTGAGCACCTGGGCGTTGGCCCTCACCAGCCGCGCCAGGGTGTCAAGGTGTTCGCCGCCTTCGGGATTGCGCTTGTGAGGCATCGTGATGCTCCCGACCGTGTCCTCCGTGGTCGGCTCGCGCAGCTCGCCGATCTCCGGACGTTGCAGCTCGTAGACCTCGTTGCCGATCCGGGCCAAGGTTGCGCAGATCGTGGCCAGCAGCGCGCCGAACTCCGCGATCCGATCCCTCGATGTCAGCCACGAGATGGGCGGCTCGGAGAGTCCCAGCCCAGCACAGAACTCGGCGCGCAGCTGGACGCCGTACGGCGCGAAGAACCCCAACGTGCCCACTGCTCCACCGAGCTGGCCGACCAGCCATCGCGGCCGTCCCTCCAGGAGGCGCTGGAGATGGCGCCGGACCTCGTCGGCCCAGGACGCGACCTTGAAGCCGAAGGTGATCGGCGAGCCCGGCTGGCCGTGAGTCCGTCCGACCATGAGCGTGTCGCGATGCTCGACGGCCATGGCCAACAGCACGTCCTCGATCGCGCGCAGGTCTCTCCACAGCACTGACCCGACGTCGCGCATCACCAGGGCGAACCAGGTGTCGGTGACGTCCTGGACCGTGGCGCCCACGAAGACGTGCTCTCGGGCCTCGTCGGGGAGGACCTGCTGGAGCGCGCGGATCAGGCCCAGCATCGAGTGGGAGGTGCGCCGGGTCTCGCTGGCCACGAGCTCCAGGTCGAGCTGCGATGCGCGCGCGTTGAGGGCGATCTGCGCCGCCGCCTCGGAGGGAATGATGCCGAGTCGCGCCTGGGCCGCGGCGAGGGCGACGAGGATGTCGAGCCAGCTCTGCAGTCGTGCGCGTTCCTCGAAGACCTCGGCCAGCTCGTGGGTTCCCCAGAGGTGGCCGTACTGCTGCGACTCGCTCAGGCGGGTGCCCACATCGGCTCCCACTCGCGGGTCAGGATCGTCAGTGCCTCGGAGACCTGGCTCAGGGTGGCGCCCCACGGCACGATCACGCGGTCGTCGTCGACCTCGAGGTCGGTCTCGAGCAGGCAGCACTTGGCGAGGACCGCCCCAGTGCCACCGACCCTCTTGCGCGGGCAGATGTCGACCTGCTCGGCGCGCTCGCCGTAGAACCACTCGTGGATCTGCTGGGACCGCTCACATCCGACCAGCGTCCACTCTCGCCGGTCAGGACGTTCGTCCAGGTAGTCGGTGGTCGCCCCCTGGATCGAGACGCCACCCCCACGGCAGGGCAGGAGGTAGTTCGCAGACGTCCGGGACCGCGCCAGCTGGTCGAGCTCGACGGCGTCGGGAACCAGCTCGATGGGCGGTAGGTGCTCGGCGACGTCCAGCACGTGCTGGGCCTGGTCGAGGAGCTTCGGCGGGTACGGCGGCACCACCTCTCGAACCGTCACCCGAAGCGGAGCGGGGTCGATGATGAAGCTGACGTGGCTGTACCTGCCCTGCACCACGACACCCCGCTTGCCGGGTGCATGGGTCCTGGCTGCCCTGGCCAGGGCGCCCGGGATGGACGTGTCCACGTCCGGCTCCTCGAGGTAGACGCACTCGGAGGCGTCGACGAGGAGCCGAAGAGCCGTGATGGGCGAGAACAGTGGGTCCCACGACGCCTTCTGCACGGCGACGAGGGCCGTCTCGGCACCGTTGCGGACCACGATGAACCGGGTGCGGCGGTAGGCCTCGAGCCCGAGGAAGTGCCGACGGAGCGATGCTTCGTCGAGCTCGCAGCCGACCGAGGCCACGGCGACCCCCCGATAGGCGCCGGGAACGACGTTCGTCCCCGACGCGTTGAGCGCCTCCCTCCGCTCGGTCACGCCGGCAGCCGTCGCCGGGCGCCGTCGAAGGTGTCGGCGCGCAGTCCCAGCCGCAACGTCTCCAGAGCCAGGGCGTCGTCAGTCGCGATGTTGGCGAGGTTGACCTCGGGACCGAACGTGCGGATCAGCCAGGCCTGCTGGTCCTTCCGGGGGGCCTCGAAGAGGAGCCGGTCGACTCCACCGCCACGGACTGCGGCGGCGACGGCGTCGGTGCGGATCGAGCCGTCGTTCCGGTAGATCCCGGCCGTCCCGCTCTCCCGGCCCTCGGTGATCACCCAGCGGGCTCCGGCGGCGAGGTCACCGGCCACCTCATGGGTCCACTGCTCGGCGGTGAGCACCTGCTCGGGGTTCTTCCTCCCGACCTCCGAGATCACGACGAAAAGCTGCGCGGCCCGTCGGAGAAGCTCGTGCTTCTCGGTCAGGGTCATGGCGGCGACACCGCGAGAAACCTCGACGCTGTCGATCCCGACGTCGGCAGCCCAGTCCAGGCACTGCTGCACCTTGCCCTGGACCCAGGACACCTCGAGGAGCGTCCCGCCCAAGCAGGAGCGGATCCCGTAGGTCCTCAGCAGCTCCAGCTTCGCGGGCAGCGCCTTGTCCAGGTAGGCCGTGCCCCAGCCGAACTTCCAGATGTCCACGTGGGGTGCCCCCGCGGCCAGCGCCGACCGAGCCGCCTCCAGGGTCAGCCCCTTGTCCAGCACATGGGTCAGGCCCACCGTTCTGGGCTTGGGGCTGCGCTCCGGCAGGGCGAGGAACGCGGGAGAGCTCATATTGCCTATACTATACAGATCATTCACTTTCCGACAGGTCGGCCGTTGGGTCGGCACTCACCAACCTGTGGAGGATGTCCATGAGCACCGGTGGGATGGGCGAGCGCGAGCTGGCCGAGCTGGCGGGCTTCCTGCAGTCGCACCCGGCTCTGAGGGCGAAGAACGAGATCAAGCTCGTCAGCGAGGTCCTGGGCGCTGCCAGCTGGGTCCACGGCCCAGGAGACGACGGCGCGGTGGTGGGTCCCCCCGCCGGGTCCTCGCCACTCGGCGGGGACGGCGAGCACGTCATCGCCTGCGGCGAGGCTCTGCTTCCGGCGTTCGTCGCCGCCGACCCCTACGGCGCCGGCATCGCAGCGGTGCTGGCCAATGTCAACGACCTGGCCGCGATGGGCGCCGTTCCCCAAGCGATCGTCGACACGATCGTCGGTAGCCCTGAGCTGGCCCGCGAGACGTTGCGCGGCATGAGCGACGCTTGCGGGTGGTACGACGTGGTGCTGGCCGGTGGGCACCTGACCTTGCACGACGGCGCTCCGGCAGTCTCTGCCTTCGGGGTGGGTCGAGCCGCGGCAGTCCTGTCCACCACCAACGTCGCTCCGGGTCAGTCGCTGATCGCGGCCGCCTGCACGACGGGGACGTTGCGTCCCGACTTTCCGTTCTTCCGCTCCTTCGAGGAGCGCGTCGGCAGGATGGGCGGCGATGTCCGCGTCCTCGCCTCTCTTGCGGGCTCGGGTGCCTGTGTCGCAGCGAAGGACGTCAGCATGGCCGGGCTCGTCGGCTCGCTGGCGATGTTGCTCGAGTGGAGCCGGCTGGGGGTGACGCTGGACCTGGAACGGCTCCCGGCTCCGGTCGGCCTGTCGATGCAGGACTGGCTGACCTGCTTCCCGGCGTACGCATTCCTGCTCTGCGCGCCCCCGGGGCGCGAGGACGAATGCCTCTCGGCGTTCCAGACCCGGGGCCTCGAGGCTGCGGTGGTGGGTGTGGTCGACGAGTCCGGGCTGCTGGCGTTGCGCTCGGGACGCTCTCAGGCCACCGTGATCGACCTCCGCCTCCGAGAGGTCACTGGCCTCGCTCGTTGACCCCATCCTCGAGCCTCTTCACCAGCGCCAGGGCCTCGCTCCGGCTCGGCAGGACGATGCGCATGGGCTGGTGGGGGAGTCCCGCATAGAGCTCGGTCCCCCCCGTGCGGGTCCAGCCGAGCCGCTCGAAGAAGTCGACGTTCGGGAGCTGTATGTGGGCGGTCATGACCCGGCCACCGAGCGTGGCCGCGGTCGCAACCGCGCATCGGACCAGCGGAGCTCCCACGCCGCGGGTGCGGTACGGCGCGAGCACAGCCAGCCGGTCGCCCTGCCACGTGCCCGCAGCCGGGTCGAGCTGGAACAGCCGGACGGTGCCCACGACGACTTCGTCGCAGTAGGCGATCAGTGCGACAGTGGATCGGTCCCGATCGTGCTTGTCGAGGTCCGAGTCGCCGAACACCCCCTGCTCGTCGACGAAGACCTGGTGACGGATGGCGAGGTGGTCGGCGCGCTCGCTGGCCGTTCGAGCGCGTGTGCACACGATCCCGGTCCGGGCCGCGAGGGCGGGCGCTTCGAGCCCCCGGTCAGCCTGCATGCGACGTCTGCGCGGGGGGCTTGCCGATCTGGAGGAGCGCCTGGACGCTCTGCAGGCCCGAGCACGCCTGGCAGCGGGCACAGCCGGCCTTGGCGATGTCGGAGCCCATGCCGCGCTTGGCCATGTGAGCGGCCACCTTGCGATAGATGCGTTCGGTGTACAGCCGGTCCGGCGGAACGACGTCGGCCATCAGGCTTCCCGCCACCGGCCTGATGGGCACGACGAACGGGAACACGCCGATGTCGATCGCCCGCCGGCAGCCCTCGACGGTGATCTCCGGGTCCTCACCCATGCCGAGGATGACGTAGGTGGAGACCTGGCCTTCACCGAATCGTGCGACGGCGCGCTCCCAGGCCCGGAAGTACTGGTCGATACCGGTCCGAGCCTTTGCGGGCGCGACGCGCGCGAGCACGTCGGGGTCGAAGGACTCGACGTGGATGCCGACCGAGTCGATGCCGAGGTCGGCCACCTCGTCGATGACCTCGAGCTTCCTCGGCGGCTCGAACTGGACCTCGACGGGCAGCGCCGTGGCCTCGCGCACGGCATGTCCGCATCGGGCGACGTAGCGAGCGCCACGGTCGACTCCGTTGGAGCTTCCAGTGGTGAGTGTCGCGTCCACTGCGCCGTCGAGCTCCTTGGCAGCCAGCGCCACCTCGGCGAGCTGCTCCGGGCTCTTCTTGACGATCGTGCGACCGGAGTCCAGCGACACCCCGATCCCACAGAACCTGCACTGGTCGTCGTTGCCCCAGTAGGCGCAGGTCTGGACCACGGTGCTCGCGAACGAGTCCAGGTGCATCAGCCCGATCTTCCAGTACGGAGTCCCATCTGCCGTGCTGAGGTCGTAGAAGCGAGGGCGCTGCTGGGTGGAGGCGCCAGCCAGTCTCCGATCGCCCTCGAAGATCGCGTAGCCGTCGTCCTCGGCCCTCAGCGCATAGGGCGAGTCGGCTGCGGCGGCATTGTCGGTCGGGACCGTCAGGGGGAAGCCGCCCACCCACAGCATGCCGGAGTCGGATGGACCGGCGCCCCCGATCCGACGCTCGAGCGGGACCTCGACCCGAAGGCCACGCGCCTGCAGGTCCACGACCAGCGCTGCCAGCGCCTCGGCTGCCACGCCCGGGGTCGCGGGCGACTCGAGTGATGTGACAGCCGACGACCCAACACCCATGCTCATAGCGCCCTCCGGCATCTGCTCGACAAGACGATCCGGGCCCGGAGCCCGGCGTCCTCACCGGGGCCCTGACGTTTAGTATAGTATACGACAACAGAGTATGCGATACGTCTGACTGCGAGCGTGGTCGTGCTCGCGAGACCCGACATCCATGGAGGGAGGGGTCCGCGTGACTGTCGCCATCAGGCTCTTCCACGACACCTACGTCGACTCGGTCGTCCAGCTCCGCGGGATGCGAGCGATGCGCGACGTCGACGGTGTCGACTGGGCGAACGCGACCATGGCAACGCCGGCGAACGTCGAGACGCTTCGAGGCGAAGGTGTCGATCCGGCACAGCTGGCCGATGCGGGTGCCAACGACTTCGTCCTCGTCGTCCGGGCCGCCACGGACTCGATCGCCGCCCAGGCGCTGGCCGCCGGCGAGTCGGCAGCCGCTTCGACAGGCTCGGCTCCCAGCGAGGTCGGTCGGCGGGATGCGCCATCGTCGCTGCGGGACGCGGTGCTGGCACAGCCACGGTCGAACGTCGCGGTGGTCTCGGTGCCGGGGGACTACGCGGCCCTGGCGGCCCACGAGGCCCTGTCGGAGAACCTCAGCGTGCTCCTGTTCAGTGACAACGTGCCCCTCGAGAAGGAGGTGGCACTCAAGGACCACGCGCTCTCACGAGGCCTGCTGATGATGGGGCCGGGCGCCGGAACCGCACTGCTGGGTGGGATCGGGCTGGGCTTCGCCAACGTGGTCACGCCGGGGCCCGTCGGAGTCGTCGCTGCGGCGGGCACCGGCGCCCAGGAGGTCATGACGCTGCTCGACCGCTGGGGAGTGGGCGTCAGCCACGTCATCGGTGTCGGCGGCCGCGACCTCTCCTCGGAGGTGGGCGGGCGGATGGCCCGCTCGGCGATCCTGGCGCTGCGCGAGGACCCGGCGACGAAGGTCATCCTCCTCGTCTCCAAGCCACCTGCCCCGGAGGTGGCGGCAACGGTGCTCGGCGCGGCAGGCGACACGCCACTGGTCGCCGCCCTGATCGGACTGGACCCGGAGTTCCGCGCGCCTCCCGGAGTCGTCCTCGCCGACACCCTGGAGTCAGGCGTGACCGCGACGCTCACGGCGTTGCGGGTCACCGCGCCGGACACGGCTGGGACGGCGGGGCCGTCGCTGGAGGAGGCTCGGGCCAGGCTGACGCCGGGTCGCCGCCTGATCCGGGGCCTGTTCTCCGGTGGCACGCTCTGCTATGAGTCCCTGGTCATCCTGGGTCGCACCATCGGGGAGGTGCGCTCCAACACGCCGATCACGCCGGGGTGGGGCCTACCGGCGCCGGCCGGGTCCCACCTGTGCCTGGACCTCGGCGAGGAGGAGTACACGCGCGGCCGACCACACCCGATGATCGACGCCGCGGCGCGGCTGGAGCTCGTGCGCGAGCACGCAGCCGATGCGCAGGTCGCGGTGATCCTCCTCGACGTGGTCCTGGGCCACGGTGCGGACCCGGACCCCGCCAAGACCCTCGCGCCGGCGGCACGAGCCGCGATGACCGACGGTGGTCCCCAGGTCGTCGCCTACGTCCTCGGCACCGAGCAGGACCCCCAGGGCTACCGGGCCCAGTGCGACTCCCTGGTGCAGGCTGGTTGCATCGTCACCGAGACCGCAGCGAGGGCCTCTCTCGTCGCGGCTGCGATCGCCACCGGCGACCCGAGCCTGGCGAGGATCCGGCTGTGAACCCAGTCCCCGCGCGAGCCGACGGACCTCGAGTGGCGCTGGTGACCTACTCGACGAAGGCCCGGGGCGGCGTCGTGCACACGCTGTCACTCGCAGACGCGATGGCGGACCGAGCGATGCAGGTTCGCGTCGTCGCGCTCGGCAACCCCGGTGAGGGCTTCTTCCGATCCGTCCGCGCGCCGTACTCGCTGGTCCTCCCATCTCCTCCCGCTGACACCCTGGAAGGGCGGGTCTTCGCCTCGATCGACGATCTCGAGGAGGGGCTGTCGAGGATCGCCGACGAGGTGGACATCATCCACACGCAGGACTGCATCTCGGCGCGCGCCGCTGCGCGGGTCCGAGACGCCGGCGCCCGCGTACGCGTGGTGCGCACCGTGCACCACGTCGACGACTTCACCTCGGCGGCCCTGGTCACCTGTCAGCGCAAGGCCATCGACGAACCGGACCAGCTGGTGGTCGTGAGCGAGGACTGGCGCAACCGGCTGAAGGCGGACTACGGAGTCGACGCCGTGGTCATCCACAACGGCGTCGACGCGGACCGGTTCACTCCGATCGACCCGGGACGGCGCGCCGCACGACGACAGGGCGCCGGGGTGGCCGACCGCTTCATGTTCCTGTCGGTGGGCGGGATCGAACCACGCAAGGGCAGCGCGTTCCTCATGGAGGCGATGGCCATCCTCAAGCAGAACCTCGATCCTTCGCCCGTCCTCGTGGTCGTCGGGGGACACACGTTCCAGGACTACACCCGATATCGCGACGACGTCCTCGCGGCGCTGCCCGGCCTGGGGCTGCACCTCGGCCGCGATGTCGTCCTTGCCGGCTCGGTCAGCGATGCCGAGCTCCACGAGTGGTACCGGAGCGCAGACGCGCTCGTCTTCCCCTCGGTCAAGGAGGGCTGGGGGCTTGCCGTCCTCGAGGCGATGGCGGCCGACCTCCCCGTGGTGTCCAGTGACATCGCTGTGCTGCGTGAGTACCTCACGCCGGACCGGACGGCTGTGATGACCCGGGTCGGAAGCCCGGAGTCGTTGGCGGCCGGGATGCGCAGGCTCGTGACGGACCCGGCACTGCGCCAGACCTTGGTCCGGGGCGGTCGTGACCTGCTCCCTGCCTTCACCTGGCAGCGCGCCGCCGGGGAGCACGCCAGTCTGTACGCGCAGCTGGCGTCGTGACACGTCTGGTGGTCTTTGGCGCCCAGCCACTCACCATGGTTGAATTTCGTTCACTGAACTGAATGTCGCGACGCTCGGGGATAGAGGATATGGCCAAGACCAAACGCCGCACCAAAGCGAACTCGGTCCCGACGAAGGGGCAGGTCGACGCCATCGTCGGCTCGATCGGTCCGAAGGTGAAGATGCTCCGTCAGGAGCAGCGGCTCTCGCTGCAACAGCTCGCGGTCAAGGCGGAGGTGTCGGCCGCGGCGATCCACAAGATCGAGCGGAACGACATGGTCCCCACGATCACCACACTGCTGAAGGTCGCAGCGGCTCTGGACCGCCCGGTGGCCTTCTTCGTCGAGGAGGACGGTGCGCCCCCCGACTCGGTCGTGTTCACGCCGGCGTCGCAACGGCCGACCCAGGCGGCCCGGCACGAAGGGCTGACCCTGGCGGGTGTGTCCGGCCCTCGCGCCCTGTTCCGCACGACAGCTGCGTTCGCCACGGTCTCTCCGGGCGCCACCAGCGGTGAGAAGCCGCTGGTCCATGCAGGGGAGGAGCTGGTCGTCATGCTCGAGGGCACCCTCGTCTTCGACTTCGCGGGCACCCAGCACGAGCTCGGCGTGGGCGACTCGCTCCACTTCCTGGGCGATCAACCCCACCACTGGCACAACCCGGGCGACGTCGACGCGCACGCCCTGTGGATCGCGCTGCGCGACGGCTGACTCGCGCGGACCGGCACGCGCCGTGCCGGCCTCGCCAACTTGCCAGTGACCGGCAGGCGGGCCGGCCCAGACCTGCCGTCTGCAGCCGTGTCCCAACCTCTCACGGCTGCCTACCGTCGGGCCAGGAGCCGGGTGAGGGAGTCCGCCGGCGTGGCGCATGAGGAGCCCGAGGTGACCATGAAGCCAGTCGTCAAGTCAGTGACCGCATATCCGCCACTCGAGTGCGTCGATGACGTCGATGTCGTCGAGGGTGTGGCCACGCTCCGGGTGATGGGATGTCGAGGCGGGTGTGGTTTCGGTGCGGAGACGGCGACCGAGCCACACCACCGCATCCTGATGGGGATCGAGACCGACCTTGACGTGCTCCTGGAGCTCTTCGAGCTGGCGGTGACGTGGCCGGAGCTGGAGTACGCCGAGTCGCCCGTCATTGCTCCAGAGGCCTGGATGCAGTTCTTCGAGCGCCACCGCTGGTCGGATCCGGACCGTGCAGAGCGGATCTTCAGCCTCGCGACGGACATCGCCATGATCGCGGCCCGGGCGGCCCGGCACGGTCAGGGACCCCCGAGATCCACCTCGCGCCCAACGCCCCGCGCACGTCTTTGATAGTGGATGATCATATCGTATAGTAGAGGCAGGCGTGGCCAGCACACCGGGTGACGGCGTGGCCGAGTGGCTGAGCGTGGTCGGGCCCAACCGGGTGCTCGTGCACGCGAGGCGACGTGCAGGGGAAGGACGCAGCGGATGGCAAACACGATCGTGGTCATCGGTGGGAGTGCTGCCGGCATGGGCGCCGCCGGTGCCGCCAAGCAGGTGGACCCGGACGCCCGTGTGGTCGTCTTCACCGAGCTGCAGGACGTCGCCTACAGCCCGTGCGGGATTCCGTACGTGCACGGCAAGGAGATCGACTCCTTCGACCGGCTGATCCTGCTCGGCAAGGAACACTACGAAGCGCAGGGCTTCGACATCCGCTACGAGACGGTCGTGAGCGCGATCAACCTGGTCGACCGCACCGTGGAGGTTCCCGGGCAGCCCGCTGTCCGCTTCGACCGGCTCGTCATCGGCACCGGCTTCGAGTACGAACGACCCGACATCCCCGGCATCGACCTCGATGGCCTCTACTACGTCAGAGACATCCGCGCGGCGCAACGCTGGGACGAGACCCTCGACACCGTCAAGCGCGCGGTGATCGCTGGAGCCCAGCCGATCGGTGTGGAGATGGCGACCGCACTGGCGCAGCGGGGCATCGAGACACACCTGGTCGACCCTCACCCCTGGGCCATGGCCGAGATCGCCGATCCAGACATCATGGCTCCCGTCGAGGACTCATGGCGCGAGATGGGCGTGCACGTCCATCTGAACACCGAGGTCAAGGCCTTCCTGGGCACGGAGCGGGTGCACGCCGTCGCGACCTCCGACGGCGACATCCCCGTCGACATGGTGGTGATCGGCGCGAAGAAGCGGCCGAACAACCACCTGGCCGCGCAGGCGGGCATCAAGCTCGGCTCGACCGGCGGCATCATCGTGGACGAACACATGCAGACCTCGGTGCCAGGTGTCTTCGCCGCCGGTGACTGCGTCGAGGTGCCCCAGGGGACCACCGGGGTGCCGGTCCAGGGCCTGTCCGGCAGCCATGCGTACGCCCAGGGCAAGGTGGCCGGCAGCGGCGCCGCCGGGAAGCTGCGAAGCTACTCGCCCGTCTACGTCCCCTGGGGGCTCGTCGGCGGCAAGTGGATGGTCGGTGGCGTGTCCTTCGGTGAGGCGCTGGCCGGCGCGCTGGGCCTGCCCTTCGTGCTGGGAGTCGCAGAAGGCATCTCCCGCGCGCGCTACTACCCGGACTTCAAGAAGATCCGGGTGAAGCTGCTCGCCGAACCCGGAACGCTGAAGCTGATCGGCGCCCAGCTCGTGGGCGGCGAGGGGGTGAAGGAACGCTGCGACTTCCTCGCGATGGCTGCTCGCAAGGGTCTGACCCTGCACGACATCGCCTGGATGGAGAACGTGTACTCGCCGGCGATCGGCGCGCTGAACGAGCCCATGGCGTTGGCTGCGCAGAACGGCCTCGCGGCCGCGGGCCAAGCATGACCGGCTTCTTCCGGTGGCTCCGGACGAACTCCGAGAGGTATCTGCTCGAGGAGGTCCAGGCGAGTCTGGCCGAGCAGTACCTGGACCGGCCACCGACGGTCGGGCCCCGGACGCCACAGGTGCTCTTCTGGAAACGCGTCTTCGTGCCCATCTACCGGCGGCTCCCCTGGAGGCTGAAGCACTCCATCATCCTGGCGATGCCGGGGAGCCACCGCCGTCACTGGAGCAGCTGACTCGTCGGCTGCCTTGACCCGGGCGGCCCACCGGACAGCACAACAGCGGGGCCGGTCTCGGCCCCGCTGTCGGGATGCGCCCTGGCTGCCCCGGAGGATCGGGTCGCAGTGGCGGTAGCGGCTACATGGTCCAGGTGTTCAGGACAAGTGCCTTCTCCTTCCATGCGGTGATCGCAGCGTCAAGGATGTCCTTGGGGTTGATCGGCTTGACGCCTTCCATCATGTCGATCTCACGCATGCCGTACAGGGCGGCCGCGGAGAACCGGCACGCGTAGGCGTGACCGCCTTCGTCCATGAACCGCTGCAGCAGGTTGTTGTAGTTCAGGTTGCCGGGGAAGCCTTCGTCGCCGACCTTGGGGTAGCCGCGCGTCGCAGCTGCCGCCAGCGACCCGGGACCGAACATCACGAAGTGGGTCTCGAACCCCTTGCGCAGGATCCTGGTCGCGGTCAGGAGGTTGACCAGCGAAGCAGAGCTCTCGAACGGCACGCAGTGGTAGAAGACGAACGCCTTCTGGCCCGGCTCGGCCTGGTGGTCGGGGAAGACCTTGTCCTCGTAGTCGACGATGGCGTCGCCCGTGCTGACCCGTTCACCGACGATGTCAACCATGTGTTGCTCCTCTCAGAGGTTTTGCGCGGATGGTGCCTGGGTGGTGCGTTGGCGCGGTCGAGCGCCCGCCGATCCCCTGGGGGCAGGCTGGGGGTCAGCCGTAGAGAGAATCGAAGTTGCGGCGCAGGATCATGTCGCCGAGCTCCCCGTCCCCGGCGGCGGCCCGAAGCCGGGCCAGCTCGCCGGCGTGGTCGCCCCACGGTTCGTCGCTGGCGAACAGCAGGCGATCGTGACCGATCCCGCGCCGCTCGATCTCCTTCACCAGCCAGCGCGGTGCGAAGCCCACGGCCCAGCTGGTGTCGGTGTAGACCTGCTTGCCGGCCTCGATCCAGTCGAACAGGCGGCTGCCGATCAGCTTGATGTGCGCGCTGACCCCGCCGCCGAGATGTACGAGGTGGATCTTGACGTCGTCGCCGTACCGCTCGACGAGCGAACCGACGGTGTCGATGTCTGATGCGCCCCCGGAGGACGTGTGGACGTGGACCACGAGTCCGTGCTCCCGCGCGGTGTCGAAGATCCGGTCGAGCTGTGGGCGACACGCCTCGTCGTCGGCCCGCCCCCCGAGCAGGAAGCTGGTCTTGAGCACCTTGACGCCCTTCTCGGCGGCGAGCGCGAGGGCGGTGGCGTTGAGCTCGGTGTCCTGAGGTCTGGGTGAGCACCACAACCCGCAGCTGATCCGGTCGTCCTTGGCGACGGCCTCGAGGACGAGCTCGTTGAACGAGAACGACACGGCAGGGTCCGGCACTCCGTAGTTGGGGATGACGAGCGCACGCTCGGTGCCTTCCGCGTCCAGGTCGGCCAAGAGCTCCGCGACGGTGCCGCGTGCCGAGCTGTCCGGGTGGACGGGAGGTCCGCCGTAGAACGGATAGGCCGGAAGAAGGCCGATGTGTCGATGAGCGTCATGTACGAGCGTCGTGGCCATGACGTTTACTATACAACACACACGTATCGGATAATAGAGGCTCGACGATCGCCGACGTGGCGTCATATACTACTGTCGAACGTCTACTATAGTTGATGCATGACGAACCCCATGCCACCTCGGAGACTCAGCTTCGCGGCCGAGGGGCAGCAGCTGTTGCCATGGGCCCGACAAGGCGGGCCGCCGCCGGAGGCCGCGCGATGGAGTGCGGCCGAGGATCGCCTCTATCCCTGGATCATGGTCGATCCCGACCTCTACGAGGCAGCGGTCACTCTGGTCGGCGAGGTCCTCGGCGTGTTGCGGTCCCAGTGCGACAGTTTCGCCGAGCTTTGCAGCATCGATCCTGCCGACGTCCTGCCACACTGTCCGGCCGCTGCGGCCCCGACACCCGGGCTCGACATCGGCGTCGTGCTGGACGCAGCGCGCGCCCATCGTTGGAGAGATCTCGTGGCGGACCAGATCGTTGCTGAACCTGATGACCGGCCCACGAAGGCATAGAGCCGCTCGGCCCACAGCATGCGTTGGGTGCGCGGGTACGGCTTGGGGGTTCTTGTCGCGCGTGTGGATCTGCCATGTACTGGGCCGTGGTGGGGTAGATGGGCGGGGGTGTGCGGGTGAACGGTGAACGGCCCGGGGACGCAGGGTCTGGGGTCGCGCGGGGCTCGGGTGAGGGTGAGGGGTGGCTGCTGCGGGTGGCCGAGCTGGCCAGCCGGGACGCCGGTGGGGTGTCGGCGGAGTTCCTGGGCGACTATCTTCCGATGCTGGCCGAGGCGGCCACGTTCGGTCGGTTCCCGGGGCGGGCCCAGCTCGAGGCGGTGCGGCTGCAGGGTCGCCGGGCGGCCGAGGCCGGGGTGCCGGCGGGTCGGGGGGTGGACCTGTATCTCTCGGCGGCGCGTCGGGTGTGGACCGAGCTTCCG
>NZ_DASUFR010000083.1:0-34791 GCF_036274455.1 Nocardioides sp.
CGGGCTCATCGGCACCAAGGTGCGTCGGCGTCCAACCGTGGCGACCACCCCACCACTGTGACCCGACACCCGCCCGACGACAGCCCCCAGCAATCTTTTTCTACCCAGGTGCGGCGAAGCCGCCGAGAAGCTCAGCCACCGACGGGCCGGCGGGTGCCCACGTTGCGGAGGTCTCGACAGGCTCGACCAGCGGTGCGGCCACGGTGGCTGAGGTGCGAGGCGCCCCGGCGCCGAGCCTCGAAGCCGGGTGAGCCGGGGCTGGGTCTCACCCCGGGTGCCTTCGTTGCGGAGGTCTCGACGAGCTCGACCAGCGGTGGACCGGTAGGTGTCGTCCTTGCGGAGGTCTCGACGAGCCCTCAGAGGTCGGTGGCGACCACGTCGAGCTGGACCGTGCCCTTCGCCGGTGTCTCCTCGACGGTCCAGCCGAGGTCGCGGAGCACCTCGGCCAGGCGGGCCGGGGTCCGCGGGTTGGCGCCGTCCTCCAGCAGGGCGCGCACGATCCGACCCTTGGTGGCCTTGTTGAAGTGGCTGACGACCTGGCGCTTCCCGCCCACCTCGTGCAGGACGCGCACCGTCGCCACCCGCGGCAGGCCGGTGGGCCGCCAGAACGCGGCGTACATCCCTGAGCGGAGGTCGACCAGCAGCCCGTCCCCGACCAGCTCGGTGAGGACGGGGCCGAGCGAGTCGCGCCAGACCCCGGCCACCGTGCCGAGGCCCGGCAGCGCTGCGTCGCCGGAGAGCCGGTACGCCGGGATCCGGTCGTTCGGCGCCAGGGCCCCGAAGAGGCTCGACATGATCCGCACCCGTGCGGTGGCCCGGCGGCGGGCGGCGGAAGACAGCGTGGCGAGGCCGAGCGCGTCGTAGAGAACGCCGGCGTAGACCTCATCCGCCCGGGCGGTCGGCGCGGTGCGGACCGCGGCGTTGAGGGAGACGAGGTGGAGCTGCGACCTGGGTACCTCGAGGACGGCGGCCGCGGTGGCCGGGTCGCCGGAGCAGAGCGTGACCAGGGCCGCGAGGACCCGCTCTCGCATCGGGTTGAGAGCCGGCGCGGTGAGCGTCGCCAGGTCCAGTGGCTTGCCGCGCCGAGGGGCCGTCTTGCCCTCGCTGGGCGGGAGCAGGATCAGCACAGGTCGCAAGATTAGGGTGGGTGACATGCCGAGCAGCCGGGTGGTCCGGATCCGTCCGGCTGACGGCGGAGTGGCGCCTCGGGAGCTCCGGGACGGTATCGCCGAGATCCAGCGCGAGCTCGAGGTCAGTGCGGAGTTCCCCGCCGAGGTCGAGAAGGCCGCGGCGGCGGCCGTCGCCGACCCGCGCCTGCCCGACCTCGACCGCACCGACCTGCCGATGGTCACCATCGACCCGGCCGGTTCGATGGACCTCGACCAGGCGCTCCACATCGCCCGCACCGACGGCGGCGGCTACGTCCTCCACTACGCGATCGCCGACCTGGCGGCGTTCATCTCGCCTGGGGACCCGGTCGACGTGGAGTCGCACCGCCGCGGTCAGACGTTGTACGGCGCCGACAGCCGGATCCCGCTCCACCCGACCTCGATCTCGGAGGGCGGCGGCTCCCTGCTGCCCGACCAGCTGCGGCCGGCGCTGCTCTGGACGATCACGATGGACGGCGAGGGCGCGCGCACCGACGTCGACGTCGCTCGGGCGCGGGTGCGCAGCCGGGCCCAGCTCGACTACGCCGGCGTGCAGCGGCAGATCGACGACGGAACCGCCGAGGAGTCGCTGATGCTCCTGAAGGAGCTCGGTGAGCTCCGCCTCAAGCGTGAGCAGGCGCGCGGCGGTGTCGACCTCCCGCTGCCCGAGCAGGAGGTCGACATCGTCGGGTCCCACTGGGAGCTGACCTACCGCGAGCTGCTTCCCGTCGAGGAGTGGAACGCGCAGATGTCGCTGGTCACCGGCTTCGCGGCGGCGTCGCTGATGATGTACGCGCGGATCGGCTTCCTGCGCACCCTCCCGCCTCCGGACCCGCGTGACGTGCAGCGGCTGCACCGCACTGCGCACGCCCTGGGCATCGACTGGCCGGGGGAGCTGTTGTTCCCCGACTTCATCCGCGGCCTGGACCCGGCCAAGCCGCAGCACGCCGCCATGATCTCTGCGTGCACCCGGCTGCTGCGGGGGAGTGGCTACGTCGCGTTCGACGGTGAGACCCCCGCCCAGCCGTTGCAGAGCGCCCTCAACGCCGAGTACGCCCACGTCACCGCGCCGCTGCGCCGCCTCGGCGACCGCTACGCCTCGGAGATCTGCGTGTCCCTCTGCGCCGGCACCGACGTACCGGACTGGGTGCGCGCCGCGCTGCCCGACCTGGCCGCGACGATGCAGGAGTCCTCGCAGCGCGCCAACCGCTACGAACGCATGGTCCTCGACCTCGTCGAGGCCGGACTGCTCCAGCACCGGGTCGGCGAGAGCTTCGAGGCCGTCGTCGTCGAGGTCAACGACAAGGACCGGACGCGCGGCGTCGTGACCGTCCAGGACCCGGCGGTCGAGGCACCCGTCGTCTCGGCGTCCGACCTCCCGCTCGGCACCGAGGTGCGGGCCCGGCTCACCACGGCGGACCTGGCCCAGCGGAAGGTCGAGTTCACTGTCGGCTGACGGGGGTAGAACCCCGGAATGACAATCGAGAACCTGCCGCAGGTCGCGTCACTCGAGGAGTGGTGGGCCGCCCGCCGCGAGCTCCTCGCCCAGGAGAAGGAGCTGACCCGTCGGCGCGACCGGCTCAACGCCGACCGGCGCCGGCTGCCTATGGTCCGCGTCGAGAAGGACTACCGGTTCCAGGGCCCCGACGGCGAGGTGGGGCTGGCCGACCTGTTCGACGGCCGGCCGCAGCTGGTGATGCATCACTTCATGTACGGGCCTGACTGGGACAGCGCCTGCCCCAGCTGCTCCTCGGCCGCCGACCAGATCCCCAGGCTGCGACAGCTGCATGTCAGGAGCACCACGCTGGTGGCCGTGTCCCGGGCGCGGTACGCCGACCTGGCGGCGTACCGGGAGCGGATGGGCTGGGAGTTCCCGTGGTACTCCTCCTACGGCAGCGACTTCAACTACGACTTCCACACCACCCTCGACAACCGGGTCGCCCCGGTGGTGCTGCACTTCCGCACCGAGGACGAGCTCGCCGAGGCCGGCACACCGTGGACCGGCGGTCCGTGGACCGACGACATGAACGGCTCGGAGCTCCCGGGGATCAGCACGTTCCTCCGGGTCGGCGACGACGTCTTCCTTACCTACCAGGCGTTCGGTCGTGGCATCGAGGAGTTCCACAACTGCTACCCGTGGCTCGACCTGACGGCCATGGGGCGTCAGGAGGAGTGGGAGGAGCCGCACGGTCGCGCGACGCCGCTCGGACTGCAGGTGGGCGGCCCCGCGCTGCGGCTGCCGGACGAGTACGACGGGTGAGGGTCCATAGACTCCTCGCTCGTGGACGCTGACGTCATCGTCGTCGGGGCCGGGCTTGCCGGTCTGGTAGCCGCGGCCGAGGCGGCCGACGCGGGCAGGAAGGTCTTCCTCCTCGAGCAGGAGGGCGAGCAGAGCCTGGGCGGCCAGGCCTTCTGGAGCCTCGGCGGGCTGTTCCTCGTGAACAGTCCCGAGCAGCGCCGGATGGGCATCAAGGACTCCCACGAGCTGGCCCTCCAGGACTGGATGGGCAGCGCGCAGTTCGACCGCGACGAGGACAGGTGGCCGCGGGCCTGGGCGGAGGCCTACGTCGACTTCGCGGCGGGCGAGAAGCGGTCGTGGCTGCGGGAGATGGGCCACCGGGTGTTCCCGGTCGTGGGCTGGGCCGAGCGCGGGGACGGCAGGGCCGACGGGCACGGCAACTCGGTGCCGCGGTTCCACATCACGTGGGGGACCGGGCCGGGAGTGGTCGAGCCGTTCGAGCGGCGGGTCCGGGAGCACGCGGACGCCGGCCGGATCACGCTGCGGTTCCGGCACAGGGTCGACGGGCTGGTCGTCGCCGGAGGCACCGTGGTCGGGGTCGAGGGCCACACGCTGGCTCCGGACAAGGCCGAGCGGGGGCGGCCGACCAACCGCGACGAGACCAGCTACTTCGCCCTGACGGCGCAGGCGGTCATCGTGACCAGTGGTGGCATCGGCGGCAACCACGACCTGGTCCGCAAGGCGTGGCCGGAGCGGCTGGGCACCCCGCCGCGCACGATGGTGGCCGGCGTACCGGCCCACGTCGACGGCCGGATGCTGGAGATCACCCAGGCGGCGGGCGCCAACGTGATCAACCCCGACCGGATGTGGCACTATGTCGAGGGGCTGCGCAACTGGGACCCGATCTGGGACAACCACGGCATCCGGATCCTGCCCGGCCCTTCCTCGCTGTGGCTCGACGCCGCCGGCCACCGGCTGCCCGCGCCGTACTTCCCCGGCTTCGACACCCTCGGCACCCTCCGCCACCTGCGGCAGACCGGCTACGACTACTCGTGGTTCGTGCTGACCCAGAAGATCATCGAGAAGGAGTTCGCGCTCTCCGGCTCCGAGCAGAACCCCGACCTCACCGGCAAGGACGTCCGGCTCCTGCTCAAGCGCGCCGTCGGCAAGGGCGCTCCCGGGCCGGTCGAGGCGTTCAAGCGGCACGGTCAGGACTTCGTGGTCGCCGGCTCCCTGCGCGAGCTGGTCGACGGGATGAACCGGATCGCCGACGACGACGCGCCGGCGCTGAGCGAGCCGGCGCTGCGGGAGGTGATCGAGGCGCGTGACCGCGAGATCGACAACCCCTACTCCAAGGACGCCCAGGTCACCGCGATCCACGGCGCCCGCAGCTACCGGGGCGACAAGCTGATCCGGGTCGCCACGCCGCACAAGATCCTCGACCCCAAGGCGGGTCCGCTCATCGCCGTCCGGCTCAACGTGCTCTCCCGCAAGACCCTGGGCGGTCTCGAGACCGACCTGTCCGGGCGTTGCCTGCGCGCGGACGGTGAGGTCTTCCCGGGGCTCTACGCCGCGGGCGAGGTCAACGGCTTCGGCGGCGGCGGGATGATGGGCTACAACGCCCTCGAGGGCACCTTCCTCGGTGGCTGCCTGTTCTCCGGCCGAACCGCCGGGCGCGCCGCCGGGCGGGCGGTGGGTTAGCAACCGCCGAGGTGGCGGTGGGTTAGCAACCGCCGTCCCTGGGGATGACGGTTGCCCCGGCACCGCCACCCGGACCCGATCAGTCGGCGGGCTGCACCAGCTCGACCAGGTCGGCGATCGAGTCGAGGATGCGGGTGGGGCGGTAGGGGAACTTCTCGATGTCCTCGGGGCGCGTCGAGCCGGTGGTGACGAGCACGGTCCGCAGCCCCGCCTCGAGGCCGCTGATGATGTCGGTGTCCATCCGGTCGCCGACCATCACCGTGGTCTCGGAGTGCGCCTCCAGCCGGTTGAGGGCCGAGCGCATCATCAGCGGGTTCGGCTTCCCGATGAAGTACGGCGAGCGACCGGTCGCGGTGCTGATCAGCGCGGCGACCGAACCGGTGGCCGGCAGCGACCCGGCCGGCGAGGGGCCGGACACGTCGGGGTTGGTGGCGATGAACCGCGCGCCCGCCTCGATCAGCCGGATCGCGCGGGTGATCGACTCGAAGGAGTAGGTCCGCGTCTCACCCAGCACCACGTAGTCGGGGTTGCGGTCGGTCAGCACGTACCCGATGTCGTGCAGCGCGCTGGTCAGCCCGGCCTCGCCCACGACGTACGCCGACCCGTGCGGCCGCTGGTCGGCGAGGAACTGCGCGGTGGCCAGCGCCGAGGTCCAGATCGCCTCCTCCGGCACGTCGATGCCGCTGCCGAGGAGCCGGGCCCGCAGGTCGCGCGGGGTGAAGATCGAGTTGTTGGTGAGCACCAGGAACCGCAGCCCGCTCCCCTTGAGCGCCTCGATGAACTCCGGCCCGCCCGCGATGGGCTCCTCCTCGTGGACGAGTACGCCGTCCATGTCGGTGAGCCAGGTGTGGACCGGACGCGGGTCGTCGGACATGGGGCCAGTCTCCCGTCGCGATAGTCCGTGACGAAATGGTCGTCCGAACACCGTTCTCCACAACCACTTCGTCACGGACTACCCCGGCCGTGCCGAATGCCCGGGGGGAGGGCCGGCTAGGCCCCGATCTCCAGCGCGTGCGAACCACGGTGGGCCTTGGCGGTGAGGTAGCGCCGGTTTGACGAGGTCAGGTGGACCGCGGTCGGCACCCGCTCGGAAACCTCGAGGCCGTGGGCGGCGAGCTGGCGCGCCTTGTCGGGGTTGTTCGACAGCAGTGCCAGCCGGTCCACGCCGAGGGCGTTGAGCATCTGCGCGGCCGCGGTGTAGTCGCGGGCGTCGGCGGCGTACCCGAGCGCGAGGTTGGCGTCGTAGGTGTCCAGCCCCTCGTCCTGGAGCAGGTAGGCGTCGAGCTTGGCGTAGAGCCCGATGCCCCGCCCTTCCTGGCGCAGGTAGAGCAGGTAGCCCCCCGCTCCCTCGATCCGGTCGACGGCCTCGTGCAGCTGGGGGCCGCAGTCGCACCGGTGCGAGCCGAGCACGTCGCCGGTGAGGCACTCCGAGTGCAGCCGGACGAGGGGCACGTCGCCCGGCCGCCCGAGCACGATGGCCAGGTGCTCGAGCCCGTCGGCCAGCCCGTCGAAGGTGACCACCTCGGCCACGGTCTCGGTCTCGCCCAACCGGATCGGCAGCGTGACCCGGGAGCGGACTGTTGCCGGCGTCACCACGCACGCTCCGAGAACCGTTCGGAGAGGGCGTAGCGGAGCAGCACCACGTCGTCGAGCTGCGTGGTCGAGACCAGCCGGGCCCGGCGGCGCCCCGAGAAGGGGAACCGTCCCGGCCCGACGAACCGGGTCGCCCCCGGGTGTCCGACGAAGATCGGCGCGACCACGAGGTGGAGCTCGTCGGCCAGTCCCTCGGTCAGCAGCTGGGTGTGCACCTCGCCGCCACCCTCGACCATCAGCCGCCGGACGCCACGCGCGAACAGGTCCTCGCTGACCCGGCGCAGCTCGACCGGCCGGCCGCCGTCGACGACCGTGGCCACGGCCGACAGCTGCTCGATGGCCATGTCGACGGTGTCGCTGGCGCAGTAGACGAGCTTCGGCCCCGAGCCGACGGTGAAGAACCGGGCGCCGGAGTCGAGCTTCGCCCGGCTGGTGACCGTGACCTTCAGCGGCTGGGCCGGCCGGCCGGCGGCGCGCCGGCGCGCGACCCGCTCCGGGGACCGGACCTGGAGCCGCGGGTCGTCGTTGCGGACCGTCGCCGCCCCGACCAGGATCGCGTCGCTGGCGGCGCGCACCTCGTCGACCCGGTCGAAGTCCGCGTCGTTGGACAGCAGCAGCCGCTCGTCGGTCGCGTCGTCGAGGTAGCCGTCGAGCGACATGCCGCAGCTGAGCAGGGTGTAGGGACGGCGGTCAGCCATGGCGACTCCCCAGGACCAGGACGCCCGGCAGGGTCGCCACCATGGCCAGGACGCCGAACGTCACCGACACCGCGAGCCCTGTCGCCGCGGTGGAGCCGTACGCCGCGAACGCCCACGCCGCCACGCCCTCGCGCGGCCCCCACCCCGCGACGTTGAGCGGGACCGCCGCACCGAGCAGCACCAACGCGCCGATCGACACCAGCGTCCCGAGCGACAGCGAGACGCCGAGCGACTCGGCGGCGACGACGAAGACCACCAGGTGCCCGGCCGTGCTCAGCGCGGACAGCATCAGCAGCCACCCACCGGCGACCACGACCACCGCCACGACCGCCAGCCCGCCCCACCGCCAGGCGCCGGGCAGCAACAGCGCGCCCACCAGCGCGACCTGGACGACCTGGCCGAGCACGCGGTCCCAGACCACCCCGCGCCAACCGTGCCGCGCACCGCGGTGGACGTCACCGACCACCCCACCGGGCAGCGTGGCGTTGATCAGCTGCGATCGGTAGTAGGCGACGTACGCCGTGCGCACCGGCACCCTGGTCCGTTCACCACTGGCGAACCGCGCCGTGAGCAGCGACCACCGCAGCGCGACGCACCACGTCGTCCCGGCGGTCACCACCACTGCGACAAGCACGGCCCATCCGTTGGTGGCCCGGAGCCCGTCGACGAACGGCCCCGCACCGAGCTGCCAGGCGAGAAAGGCGAGCACGAGCACGCCGGCGCCGATGCGCAGGACCCGCTTCGCGCTCATGGAGCTCGTCGAGCTACCCATCGGGTCGGCTCCCCGCGTGGCGGTCTGCGTGCCGACGCGCTGCTCGGTGGTCATCGGATCGCCTCCAGCGCCTCGGACAGCTGCGCGGTGGTCCGCGACCACGTGGTCAGCGTCAGCCGCCGCTGCCGGGCCGACCGGCGCAGCCGGCGGCGACGACGCGGGTCCTCCAGCCAGCGCCGCAGTCCGGCCGCCAACGCGTCGGCGTCGTCCGGCCGGACCAGGAGCCCCGGGGTGCTGCCATCCTCGCCGTGGCCGAGGGCCTCCGGCACACCGCCGACCGAGGTCGCCACGACCGGCAGGCCGTGCGCGAGTGCTTCGGTGACGACCATCCCGTAGGACTCGCCGCGCGACGGCAGCACCAGCAGGTCCGCGCCGGCGTAGGCAGCCTGCACCTCGTCGTGCGGCCGCGCTCCGGTGAAGGCCAGCCGGTCGGCGATGCCGGAGTCGGCCGCCGCCTTGTGCAGCTCGTCGACGAGGTCGGGCTCGAGGTCCAGCGGTCCGACCAGCGTGCAGCGCCAGTCGAGGTCGGCGAGGGTGCCCAGAGCGGCGAGCAGCACGTCGTGGCCCTTGGCCGCGACGACCGACCCGACGCAGAGGAGCTCCGCGCCCGTCTCCGTCCCTGGCGCCGGGTCCGCCATGTCGACACCCGGCGTCGCGACGTGGATGCGGGCGGCGTCGAGCCGGTGGTGCTCGGCCAGCCGGTGCCGGCTCCACCCGCTGGTGGTGACCACCACCGAGCAGGCGGCCAGCAGCTCCCGCTCGCCGGGCGAGTCGAACGTCATGTGCACCAGCGCCGCCAGCCGGAGCCGGGCCGCCTCCGCGAGCAGCGCGTCCGCCGCCCACGAGGCGACCAGGCTGTCGACCAGCACGACCGATGAGTCGGACAGCGCCCGCACGACGGCGGCGACCTCCGGCTCCGAGCCGACCTCGTGGGACATCACGTCGCGGCCGAGCCCGACCAGCCCGACGTGCACCCGCCGGTCATAGACGTTGCCGCCGCTCGGCCGCTCGGCGAAGCCGGCCGGCACCAGGAAGTGGATGGTCATCCTGGCTCTCCTGCGGAGAGGGGCCGTTCGTAGCTCGCCCACGCGACGTGGGACTCGTGCAGCGTGACGGCCAGCGCCGTCAGCTGCTCCTCGTCCGCGAGCCGCTCGGCCAGCCGGTCGGCGACCCACCGCGCCAGCGCCTCGGTCGAGGTGTTGCGGCCCTTGAACTCGTCCTCGTCGTCGAGGTTGCGGTAATTGAGCACGGCCAGCACGTCCTTGAGCTCCTCGGCGGCGCGGCCGATGTCGACCAGGATGCCGTCCGGCCCGAGCTCGGGTCCGCGGAAGGTCGCGTCGACGACGTAGGTCGCCCCGTGCAGCCGCTGCGCCGGCCCGAAGACCTCACCCGCGAAGCTGTGCGCGATCATCACGTGGTCGCGGACGGTCACGGCGTACATCAGGTCGCTCCCTGGTCGAGGTGGCCAGGGTAGGTGATCGTGTGGCACAGCGCCGACCGCCGACCTGCGCTCAGGTCGGCCATCAGCTCGGGCAGCTCCTCGAAGGCGGAGGCGCCGGTGAACAGGACGTCGAAGGCCGGGTCGCGGAGCAGCTCGAGCGCGAGTGCCAGCCGCTCCGCCCGCGTGCGGCGGTGCCGCCGGTGGAGCGCGACCTCGCCGACCTGGCTGCTGCGGATCCGCAGCCGGCTGGAGTGGAACGCGCCGCCGAGGTCGAGCCGGACCGGCGTGTCGCCGTACCAGCTCAGGTCGACGACCTCGCCGTCCGGCGCGAGCAGCTCCAGCGAGCGCTGCAGTCCGGCCGCCGTGGCGCTCGCGTGGATGACCAGGTCGCGTCCGCCCGCTGCCTCGGAGGGATGGGCGAACGCGACGTCCAGGGACTCGGCGATCTCGGCCCGGGTCGGGTCGACGTCGACCAGCGTCACGTCGATCCCGGGGATGCGCGAGAGCAGCCGAGCGACACAGCAGCCGACCATGCCGGCGCCCACGACGGTGACCCGGTCACCGACCATCGGTGCGGCGTCCCACAGGGCGTTGACCGCCGTCTCGACGGTGCCGCCCAGGACCGCCCGGTCGGCCGGGACCCCGTCGGGTACGACGGTCACGTCCGCGACCGGGACGACGTACGCCGTCTGGTGGGGATGCAGGCAGAAGACGGTCTTCCCGAGCAGCGACAGGTCGCCGGCCTCGACGACGCCGACGCTGAGGTAGCCGTACTTCACCGGCCCGGGGAAGTCACCGTCTTGATGGGGCGCCCGCATTCGCTCGTGCTGGTCGGGCGGGACGGCGCCCCGGAAGACGAGCGTCTCGGTGCCGCGGCTGACCGCGGAGCGGAGGCTGCGGACCCGGACCTGTCCGAGCGTGGGCTCGTCCACGTCGACCGGGCGGATCTCGCCGCGGCCGGGGCTCACCCAGAATGCTCGCTCCTCCACGGTGATCCTCCTTTCCGGTCGCGTTCGGTGTGAACCCGAGTCTTGCGTCTTTCGTGTTTCCCGCGTACCCACAGACACGGAGGCAAAGTGCTTCAGGTTCAGAAGGCGCCGGTGAGCAGGGCGAACGCCGCCAACGTCATCACGGGCGCCCGATTCGTGCTGAGCGCGGCGGTGGCCGCGGTCGCACTTGCCGGCGGTTCGCCACTCCTGCTGGGGACCGTGCTGACCGTGACGATGCTCACCGACCTTGTCGACGGCTGGGTGGCCCGGGCGCGGGGGACCACGTCCGAGCTGGGCGCGCGGCTCGACATGGAGGCCGACGCACTGCTGATCCTGGTGCTCAGCGCGATCGTCGCCGCGGACCTCGGCTGGTGGGTGCTGGGGCTCGGGCTGGCGCGCTACGTGTTCGGCGCGCTGTTCGCGGTCGTGCCTGCGCTGCGGACACCGCCGACGTCGCCGAGGCCCTGGTGCAAGACCGTGGCGGTGCTGGTCGGCGTCGTACTGGCCGTGGTCGCCGTACTGCCGGTGCCGCACGTCGTCGCGCTGGCCGCGGTCGTCGTCGTGGCCGTGCTGCTGGCCGAGTCGTTCCTGCACGAGGCGGTCGACCGGTGGCTGGCGCCGCGACCGCCGCTGGTCGTCCCCTACGGCACCGTCCTGGCCTTCCTCGTCGTCTGGCTGGCACTGGTGGCGCCCGTCGACCGCGACCACCTCACCGCCCACGCCCTGCTGAGGTTGCCGATCGAGGTGCTGGTCGTGGTCGCCATCGCGCTCGTGCCCTGGCCCCGGGTGCGGGTCGCCCTCGCGGTGGCCGTCGGGCTGGTGCTGGCCCTGCTGCTGCTCCTCAAGGTGCTGGACATCTCGTTCAACACCATCTTTGACCGCGACTTCGACCCCGTGGGGGACTACTACTACCTCGGGCCGGGTGTCGGGGTCCTCGGCGACTCGATCGGCACCTGGCCGGCCCGGATCGTGGCGGTCCTCGCCGCTGTCGCCACACTCGCCATCCTGGTCGGTGTGTCGCTCGCGATGGTGCGGCTGGTCCGGGTGACGGCGCGCCATCTCCGGCTCTCACTCAAGGTGGCGACCGCGTTCGCGACGGCGTGGGTCCTGGCCTTCGGCACGGGTGCCCCGGTGACCTCGAGCAACGCGCTGTCGGTCAGCATCGACGAGGTGAACCTGGTCCGCGCCGACATCCACGACACCCGGGTGTTCAGCCGGGAGATCGGGCAGGACGCGTACGCCGCCCGGGCCGCCAGGGATCCGCAGTCGCTGGTCGCCGGGCTGGCCGGCAAGGACGTGCTCCTGGTCTTCGTGGAGAGCTACGGCCGGGTGGCCGTCCAGGACACGTCGTACTCCGCCGGCGTCGACAAGGTCCTCGACCAGGGCACGGCCGCGCTGGACGCCGCCGGCTACCACTCGCAGAGCGCGTTCCTGACCTCGCCGACCTTCGGCGCCGGCTCGTGGCTCGCCCACTCGTCGTTGCAGTCCGGCCTGTGGGTCGACAGCCAGCGCCGCTACGAGCAGCTGCTCGGCGCAGACCGGATGACGCTCACGTCGCTGTTCGGACAGGCCGGCTGGCGCACAGTCTTCGACGTGCCCGCCGACACCAAGGACTGGCCGGAGGGCGCGGACTACTACGGGTTCCAGCACTACTACGACTCCCGCAACGTCGGCTTCCAGGGGCCGAAGTTCGGCTACGCGCCGATCCCGGACCAGTACACGCTCTCGGACTTCCGCCGCCGAGAGCTCGCGCCGACCGACCGCAAGCCGGTGATGGCCGAGATCGACCTCATCTCCAGCCACCACCCGTGGACGCCGCTCCCGACGATGGTGCCGTGGGACCAGGTCGGCGACGGCTCGATCTACGACTCCCAGTCCCAGTCGCCGACGTCGGAGGAGGTATTCAAGGACCCCGACAAGGTCAAGGAGATGTACGGCAGATCGGTTGAGTACTCCTGGCAGGCGCTGACGTCGTTCCTGACGACCTACAACGACCCCAACCTGGTCCTCGTC
Organism: Nocardioides sp.; assembly: GCF_036274455.1. Classification (GTDB taxonomy): domain Bacteria; phylum Actinomycetota; class Actinomycetes; order Propionibacteriales; family Nocardioidaceae; genus Nocardioides. The sequence continues at coordinate 12,595 of NZ_DASUFR010000083.1, forward strand.
GTCCTCGGCGACCACCAGCCGCACGGCTACGTCAGCGGAGAGCACGTCGGCCACGACGTCCCGGTCAGCGTCATCGCCCAGGACCCGGCGGTCATGCAGCGCATCGCCGGCTGGGGCTGGCAGGACGGCCTACGCCCCTCGCCAGACGCCGACGTCTGGCGCATGGACACCTTCCGCGACAAGTTCCTGCAGGCATTCAGCAACTGAACCCAGCACCGGGTCACCGGGCTTCGAGGCTCGGCGCTGGGGCGCCTCGCACCTCAGCCACCGTGGTGGCCTGCCGCTGGTCGAGCCTGTCGAGACCTCCGCAGCGGGGGCACCTGCTGGCCTGCCGCTGGTCGAGCCTGTCGAGACCTCCGCAGCGGGGGCACCTGCTGGCCCACGGTGGCTGAGGTGCGAAGGCGTTCTGCGCCTGAGCCTCGAAGCCTTGGCGGGGAAGGGTCCCAGGCGAGTATGGCTCGGCGCCGGGGCGCCTCGCGCCTCAGCCACCGTGACGCTGGGCGTGCTCGCGGGGTACCGGTGGCCGACAGGGAGGTGACCCATGACCGCGTTCTCCGTTGTGTTGATCGTCGTGGTCTTCGCGGCCGTCGCTGTCTTCATCCTGCTCTTCGAACGCCGGCGCGCGCGGCAGATCGAACAGGACCTCAGGGACCAGTACGACAGACAGGGCCGGCGACCGCCCGAGGGCTGACGTCACGGGGGCGCTGAGGGAGGCTGTCGGCATGCTGCCCTCGTCGGTCAAGATCCTCGGCGCCGAGGCGGTCGCTGCGCTGGGGCCAGCCGCGGCGGTGCACGCGATCCTCGACTCGCTTCGTGCGGGGCTCGACCCGGCGGCCGACCACGCGCGGACAGGGGTGCCGCTCTCGCGCGGGCAGTTCCTGCTGATGCCGTCGGAGTCGGACGCCGCCGCGGGGGTCAAGGTCGTGACCGTCACACCCGACAACCCGGAGCGCGGTCTGCCCCGGGTCCAGGCGGCGTACCTCCTCTTCGACCGCGACACCCTGGCTCTCCGAGCCGTCCTCGACGGGACCGCCCTGACCAGCCTGCGTACGCCGGCCGTGTCCGTCGCCGCGGTGCTCGGCCGGCTGCCGGAGCGGCCGCTGCGGGTCGTCGTGGTCGGTGCCGGGGCACAGGCGGTCGGGCACGCGGCCACGCTGGCCGCGGTCCGCCCCGTCGCGGAGACGACCTACCTGGTCCGCGACCCCGGACGCACCCCGCTGGTCGCCGTCGTGCTCGGCTCGGACGAGGCGGACGAGGCCCTTGGCTCGGCGGACGTGGTCGTCTGCGCGACCTCGGCGCGCACCCCGGTCCTCGACTCGCGACTCCTGCGCGACGACGCCGTCGTCGTCGCCGTGGGCTCGCACGAGCCCGACGCGCGTGAGCTGGACAGCGCTCTGCTCGCCCGGGCGTGCGTGGTGGTCGAGGACGTCGCGACCGCCCTGCGCGAGGCAGGGGACGTCGTCCTGGCGATCGCGGACGGTGCTCTGACCGAGCGCGACCTGTCGAGCCTGCGCGACGTCGTCACCGGCGCCGCGGAGGTGCCCACCGACCGGCCGCTGGTGTTCAAGAGCGTCGGCATGTCCTGGGAGGACCTCGTGGTGGCCGAGGCCGTGCTCGGCCTCGGCGGACTCAGCTGAGCTCGAGCACCGTCGCACCGCTCGCGGTGCGCACCTGGACGTCGGAGATGTCCTCGGTGTCTGCGGCGGTGGCCGCGCTGATGTGGAGCTCCTTGCCGGGCACGACCTTCCACGACGCGACGCGCTCGACCTCACCGTCGGTGGTCTGGACGTACATCGTGTACGTCGACCAGCGCGGGTCCTGCCAGTCGTTGTCCTCGCCGTAGGTGCACGTGAGGTCGAGCCGGGTGCCCCACCCGACCTGGGTGAGGGAGAGCCACCCCGAGATGGCGTCGGTGCCGACCTGGTGGAGCTGCACCGCCGCGGCGGTGGTCGGTCCGGCGGACGGCGCCGCGCTCGGAGGCCCTTCGTCACCGCCCAGCGTCGTCGCGCCGACGGCGCCGATCGCGATCAGCGCAGCGGCGGCGACCAGGGAGCTGGTGAGCCACGTCCGCCGGCGCTGGGTGCGGCGCACCTCCCGGACCAGGGACGGCAGCAGCGTCTCCGGCACCGGCAGCGGCTCCTGCTCCGGGTCGAGGATCTCGGCCGGGACGCGGGCCAGGAGACCGGGGATGCCGGCCAGCTCGCGCACCGAGCGGGCGCACTCGGGGCAGCCGGGCAGGTGGCGCTCGAAGGCCACCCGGTCCTCCGGTGACAGTGCGCCGAGGACGTACGCGCCGTCCTCGTGCTCGTGGCTGCACGTGGTCATGCGCCCACCCCCATCTCCTCCAGGGCAAGCCGCAGGGCGCGCAGGGCATAGTGGGTGCGGCTCTTCACGGTTCCTTCCGGTACGCCGAGCCGGCGCGCCGCCTCGGCGACGGACCGGCCCCTGTAGTAGCACTCGAGCAGGACCGCCCGGTGCTCCTGGGACAGCTGGGTGATGGCGTCGGCGACCACCCACGACTGGAGCAGCGCGTCCGTGTGGTCGATCGGGTCGGCCGGCTCGGGCACCTGGTCCGTGGCGCGCTCGTTCTGGAACCTCTTGCTGCGCCACTCGTCGATGACGATGTTGCGCGCGACCGTGAACAGCCACGAGCGGACCGACCCGCGGGCCTCGTCCAGCACCTCGTTGTGCTGCCAGGCGCGCAGCAGCGTCTCCTGGGCGACGTCCTCGGCGCGGACCGGGTCCCCGGTCAGGTGCAGGCAGAACCCCCACAGCGCGGCTGCGTGCTCGTCGTGCAGCTGCTGCATGAGCGCAGTCGGGTTCTCGGCGGCCATGGCCTATCTGTGCACCTCCGCACATGACACGGACGGGGGGCTCGGTTGGTTCACGGGATCCAGTGTGAGGTGCAACGCCCCCCTTCACCCGGGCGTGCGACGTGCCATAAGGTAAGGCTGGCCTAACTCTCGGATCCGCCGTCGCACGAGGAAGAGTCGAGTTGAAGCGCAGCCTGGTCGCCCTGTCCCTCACGGTGGTCGCCGTCCTGGCGGCCACCGGGTGCTCCGACGACGACGGACCGAAGGTCGTGGTCTACAACGCTCAGCACGAGCAGCTGCTCGAGGAGCTCGCACCGAAGTTCGAGAAGGAGACCGGGATCGATGTCGAGCTCCGCAACGGCTCGGACTCCGAGCTCGCGGCACAGCTCATGCAGGAGGGCAAGGCGTCGCCGGCTGACGTGTTCCTCACCGAGAACTCGCCCGCGATGTCCGCGGTCGAGCGCGCGGGGCTGCTCGCGCCGCTCGACGCCAAGGCGACCGACCCCATCCCGTCGCAGTACCGACCGGAGAGCGGGCTGTGGACCGGGTTCGTCGCCCGTTCGACGGTGCTCGTCTACAACCCCAGCCTGATCAGCGAGGCGGACCTGCCCGCGTCGCTCATGGACCTCGCCGACCCGGAGTACGCCGGCAAGGTGTCGTTCTCGCCCACCGGGGCCGACTTCCAGGCCATCGTGGCCGCCGTCCTGGACCTCGAGGGCGAGGACGCGACCAGGCAGTGGCTCGAGGGGCTGAAGGCCAACGGGACGACGTACGACGGCAACAACGTGGTGCTGGAGGCGGTGAACTCGGGGGAGTCCGCGATCGGCATCGAGTACCACTACTACTGGTACCGCGACCAGGCCGAGTCCGGTGACAACAGCGACAACAGCCGGCTCTACTTCTTCGGCAACCAGGACCCGGGCGCGTTCCTCAGCATCTCGGGAGCCGGTGTCCTGGCCGGCGCCGACCACCCGGAGGAGGCGCAGCGGTTCGTCGAGTTCCTGACCGGCGAGGAGGGCCAGAAGGCGCTGGCCGCCAGCTATGCCCTCGAGTACCCGCTCAACCCGGTCGCCAGCCTTCCCGCGGAGGTCAAGCCGTTCAGCGAGCTGCAGCCGCCGACCGTGGCGATCAGCGACCTCGACGGCGACACGGTGGTCGACCTGCTCACCGAGGTCGGGTTCCTCTGAGCATCGCCCAGGCCGCCGAGCCCCAGCTCCGCCGTGCTGGGCCGGGACAGCCGCGGCCGCCGGCGCTGCTGGTGCTCGTCGGCGTCCTGGTGGCCGCGACCAGCCTGCTGCCGCTCGGGTTCGTCGTCGTCGAGACCCTGAAGCTGGGCGGCCAGGAGGCGCACGACCTGCTGTTCCGGCAGCGCGTCGCCGACCTGCTCTGGAACACCACCCGGCTGCTGGTCGGCGGGGTCGCCCTCAGCGTCGTGATCGGTGTGCTGTGTGCGTGGCTCGTGGTCCGCACCGACCTGCCCTGGGCCGGGCTGTGGCACGGCGTCCTCTGCGCACCGCTCGCCGTGCCGGCGTTCGTCAACGGGTACGGCTGGGTGTCGACCACCCACGCGGTGCAGTCCTACCCGGGTGCGGTGCTCGTCGTGAGCCTGTCCTACTACCCCCTGGTCTACCTGCCCACGGTGGCTGCGCTGCGCCGGCTCGACTCCGCGGTCGAGGACGTCGCGGCGAGCCTCGGCACCGGGGCCTGGTCGTCGTTCGGGCGCGTGGTGCTCCCGGCGATCAGCCCGGCCGTGCTGGGCGGGGCACTCCTGGTGGGGCTGCACCTGCTCGGGGAGTACGGCGCACTGCAGCTGCTCAACTACCCCACCCTGACGACCGCGATCCTCGACCAGTACCGCATCGCCTTCAACGGCCCCGCCGCCACCCTCCTCGCGCTGGTCCTCGTGGCCTTCTGCCTGGTCCTGCTCGCCCTGGAGCTGCTCGCCCGCGGCCACCGGCGCCGGTCGCGGCTCGGCTCGGGCGTCGCCGTGACCGCCACGCGGCACCGCCTGGGGCGGACCACCCCGCTGTGGCTGGCCGGGCTGGCCGGCTTCGCCGCGCTCACTCTCGGCGTCCCTCTCACCAGCCTCGCGCGCTGGCTGCTCCACGGCAGCTCCTCCTCGCTCCCGCGCGGCGACCTGGCCGGAGCGCTCGGCACCACGCTCGGTCTCGCCGTCGCCGGGGGTCTGCTCGCGACCGCGGCCGCCCTGCCGGTCGCCTGGCTCGCCGTGCGGTACCGCGGCGTGCTCGCCACGCTGGTGGAGCGGGCGGTCTACCCGGCCAACGCGCTGCCCGGCATCGTCGTCGCGCTGGCGCTGGTCACGATCTCGATCCGCGTGGTGCCCTCGGTCTACCAGACCCTCCCGTTGCTGGTGCTCGGCTACGTGATCCTGTTCCTGCCCCGCGCGGTCGTCGGCGTGCGCTCCACCCTCGAGCTGGCGCCCCCGGTGCTCGACGAGGTGGCCACGTCGCTGGGTTGCACCCGCACCGGCGCCGCCCGCCGCGTCACCCTGCCGCTCGTGCTACCGGGCCTCGGCGCCGGCCTCGCGCTCGTCGCGCTCGCGGTCGGCACCGAGCTCACCGCGACCCTGCTGCTCGCGCCGATCGGCACCTCGACACTGGCCACCGAGTTCTGGAGCCGCGCCTCGCAGGTGGCCTACGGCGCCGCCGCCCCCTATGCCCTCTGCCTCATCCTGATCTCGGTGCCGGCCACCTGGCTGCTGGGCCGGGCCGCGCTGCGCAGCGACCCGCGGAGGCTCGGATGACCGGGCTGCAGGTCAGCCGGCTGACCAAGTCCTTCGGGCCGGTGCTGGTGCTGGACGGAGTCGACCTCGACGTGCCCGGGGGGCTCACTGCCGTCCTCGGTCCGTCCGGGTGCGGCAAGACCACCCTCCTGCGGCTGGTGGCCGGGTTCCTCGCTCCCGACGCCGGCTCGATCCGGCTCGGGGGCCGGGCGGTGGCCGGCGAGGGGGTACGGCCGATGCCGTCGCGCGACCGGCGGATCGGCTACGTGCCGCAGGAGGGGGCGCTCTTCCCGCACCTCGACGTGGCTGCGAACGTCGGCTTCGGGCTCGGGTCGCGCAGGTCGGGCGCGGCCCGCAAGCGGGTCGAGGAGATGCTCGACCTGGTCGAGCTCCCGCGGGCCGCGGGCAGCCGGCAGCCGCACGAGCTCTCCGGCGGCCAGCAACAGCGGGTGGCCCTGGCCCGGGCGCTTGCGCCGAGGCCGGACGTCGTGCTGCTCGACGAGCCGTTCTCCTCCCTCGACGCCGGGCTGCGCGAGGAGACCGGCCGGGCGGTGGCCCGGGCGCTGCGGGCCAGCGAGGCGACGGCAGTGCTGGTCACCCACGACCAGGGCGAGGCGCTCTCGCTGGCCGACCAGGTCGCGGTGATGGCGATGGGGCGCTTCCTCCAGGTCGGGACCCCGACGGAGGTCTACCTCAACCCGGCGTCGCCCGCCGTGGCGTCGTTCGTCGGCCACGCCGCGCTGGTGCCCGCCTCGGCCTACGCGGGCGGCGCCCGGTGTGCGCTCGGCGTGGTGCCGGTCCGCGGTGCCCGCGACGGACGGGTCCTGCTCGCGGTCCGGCCCGAGCAGGTGGCCGTCACCGCCAAGGACGACCCGGGCAGCCTGGCCGCCGAGGTGCTCGAGGTCTCGTTCTTCGGCCACGACGCCACCGTCGTGACTCGGGTCTCCGGCACCGACGAGATGGTCGAGCTGACCGCGCGGGTGACGGCGTCCGGCGTACCGCTCCCGGGGGCCCAGGTGGGGGTGCGCGTGGTCGGAGACGTGCTCGCCTTCCCGGAGGACGAGCGATGACCGCGCTGCCGGTCGCCCGGCCCACGCACTGGCTGCTCGGTGGCGTCGACGAGGCGACGGCGCTGGTCGAGGGGGACCGCGTGGTCACCTACGCCGAGCTCCACGACCTGGTCCGCGCCGAGCGGGAGCGGGTCGGCGGGCGCCGGCTGGTCGCGCTCGAGGCCCGGCCCACCGTCGCGTTCGTCGTCTCCTACCTGGCCGCACTGGCCGGCGGGCACCCGGTGCTGCTGCTGGCCGAGGGTGGCCTGCACCGGCACGAGCACCTGCTCGCGACCTATCGCCCCGGGACGGCCGACGCGCTGCACCCGGACCTGGCGCTCCTGCTCTCGACGTCCGGGTCGACCGGGTCGCCGAAGCTGGTCCGGCTGTCGAGGTCCAACCTGCTCGCCAACGCGCGGAGCATCGTCGGCTACCTCGGGCTGCACGCCGGCGACGTCGGCGTCACCTCGCTGCCGCTGCACTACTGCTACGGCCTCTCCGTGCTGCACAGCCACCTGCTGGCCGGCGCCTCCGTCGTGCTCACGGACCTCTCCGTGGCCGACGCCTGCTTCTGGGACCTCGCCGAGCGGACGGGGGTGACCGGGCTCGCCGGCGTGCCGCACACCTATGCGCTCCTCGACAGCATCGGCTTCGGCAGCCGCGTGCTCCCGCGGCTCCCCGCGCTGCGCTACCTGACCCAGGCCGGTGGCCGGATGCCACCGGACCGGGTGCGCGACTACGCCGGGCTGTGCCGGGAGCGCGGCATCGACCTGTTCGTCATGTACGGACAGACCGAGGCCACCGCCCGGATGGCCTACCTCCCACCCGAGCTCGCGTTCGACCATCCCGACACCGTCGGGATCCCGGTCCCCGGCGGGTCCTTCCGCATCGCCCCGGTGCGCGGCGCCCCGCCGGGCTGCGGTGAGCTCGTCTATTCGGGGCCCAACGTGATGATGGGGTACGCCGAGTCGCTCGCCGACCTGGCCCGGGGCCCCGAGGTCGGAGACCTGCACACCGGCGACCTGGCCCGGATGACCGCGGCGGGGCTCGTGCAGGTGATGGGCCGGCTGGACCGGCAGGCCAAGGTGCTCGGCCACCGCGTGGACCTCGACCGGGTCGAGGCTGCTCTCGGCGACGCCGGGGTCGAAGCCCGGCTCGTGGCCCGGCCGGACCGCCTGTGGGCGTTCACCACCCGGGCCCGCGCCCGTGCGCGGGTCCGGGACCTCGTGGAGGCAGCGGCCGGCCTGCGCGGCGCCGCGGTCCGGGTCGAGGTCGTCGACGAGCTGCCGGTGGCTGCGTCCGGCAAGCCGGACGAGGCGGCGCTGCGCGCGCACGTCGAGCGCGAGGAGGCGCTGCGCTCCGCGCCGCCTACCGGCCCGGTCACCGCCGAGGAGCTCCGGGACCTCTACGCCGTGGTCCTGGGCCGGCCACGCGCGAGCGTCTCCGACTCCTTCGTCGCGCTGGGTGGTGACTCGCTGTCCTACGTCGAGGTGTCGACCCGGCTGGGAGAGCGGCTGGGGACGCTGCCGGCGGGGTGGCCGTCGCTGACCCCGGCCGAGCTGGCGGCGCTCGGGCGGCAGCGCCCGGCCCACCGGCGTACGGTGCCGGTCGACGTCTCGGTCCTGGTGCGTGCGATCGCGATCACGATGGTCGTGGTCACCCATGTGGACCTGCGCCAGTGGCAGGGCGGAGCGCACGTGCTCCTGGCGGTCGCTGGCTACAACCTCGCCCGGTTCCAGCTCGCCGTGCCCGGGCGGCGCGACCGCGTGATGGGGCTGTTGCGCGGCGCCCGGTCGGTGGCGCTGCCGGCCTTCCTCTTCGTCGGGGCGCTGGCCGCCGTGGGCCACGACTACCGGTGGCCGACCGCCTTCCTCGTCAACGGCCTGGTCGGGAGCGACAGCTGGGACGCGCAGTGGCAGCTCTGGTTCCTCGAGGTGCTGGTGTGGTGCTACCTGGGGCTGGCGCTGCTGCTTGCGGTGCCCTTGCTGGACCGGACCCAGCGGGCCGCGCCGTTCCTCTCGGCGCTGGTGGCGCTCGCGGTCACGCTGGTCGTCCGCTACGCGTGGACCGGGGTCGAGGCCGGCCCCACCGAGCGCTACACGCTCGGCGTTGTGGCCTGGTGCCTCGCCCTGGGCATGTGCGCGGCGTACGCGCGGACCCTGCCGCAGCGGCTGCTGGTCGCCGCGCTCGCGGTCGTCGCGACGGCCGGCTTCTTCGGCGACGCCCGGCGAGAGGCCGTGGTCGCGGCCGGCGTCGTGCTGTTGCTCGCCGGCCGGCCGGTGCGGCTGCCGTCGTGGGCGGCGTGGGCGCTCGGCCTGCTCGCCTCCGCGTCGCTGTGGATCTACCTCACGCACTGGCAGGTCTACCCACCGCTCGAGGACAGCGGTCACCGGACGATGGCGCTGCTCGGCTCTCTGGTGGTCGGCCTCGCGGTGTACGCCGGGGTGACCTGGCTGACGCGTACCCTCCGGGCGCACCGAAGGGCCGCACCCGGGTGGCAGCCGGGGCGGCCCTTCCGGGCGGGGGTCACCGGCGGGCGAGGCGCGGGACGATGATCGCGGCCGCGACCACGTGGGTCAGCATCAGGCCCGCCGTGCTCACGGGGCCGTCGCCCAGGGCCAGGTCGGGCACGCACGACAGCGCGGTGAGCGCGATCGTGGCCCGGATGAACGTGGTCCGACTGGTGTGCCGGGCCATCACGATGCCGACCACGGTCGCGACCAGGACCATCTGGCCGAAGGCGAGCAGGGGGATCGGGCCGTCGGTGACGGCCAGCGGGTGGCCGACGGCCCGGAAGGCCGCGGCGACCGCGGTCGCCGCGACCGCGGCCACGACGCCGACGGCGAGACCCCTCTTCCAGGTGACCCGGTCACCGGTGGCACCGGTGCGGTCCGTGGTCCCGGCGTAGGCAGTAGTGCGGCTGGTGGTGGGGCTGAAGGTGGTGGTGCTCATCTCGCGCTCCTCGAAGGTGGGGGAGCGACGCGGTGCCGCTCCGTCACCCTCTCCACGAACGCCGATGACCTGATACGACCGCGACCGGAGAACGGGCGTGCCGCATGAGAACGGCGCCCCGACTGTGGGGCGGGGCGCCGCCAGCCGGTCCCGCGCGGGGGGGGGTGCGCGGAAGCCGCCGCTGTGCCCTTCCAACGACCGATGCCGGGTTAGGTTCACGCCGGTCTGGACCTGTGCCCCGTTTCGCCCGCGCCGACGGGTGGCCATGCGGAGCCTGACCGACCGATCCGCCACCCGGTCGGCGCCTCTTGGGTACGGTTGCGTGGTCCCGCGCGGGACGCCTCGTCCCCGCGCCGTGAATCGGGGGAATGCATGAACGCTCGCGCCATCATCAAGGCTGCCTCGGCACTGGCCGGCATCTCGTTGTCCGTGCTCGGTCTCGCCGCTCCTGCCCAGGCCGGGCAGTGGGTCGGCACCGACCCCGGGCACGACGTGGCGGCGTACAGCTGCAAGCCGGGCTGCCACTGGAAGGACGCGCCCGGCAACGCCAGCGCGGACATGGTGCGCGAGCAGGTGACCTACCGCCACGAGAAGATCAAGATCACCGTGACGGTGCGCGACCTCGACACCTCCTCCGCGTTCGCGCTCACGAGCATCCTGAAGAAGACCGAGCGGGCCGGGCGCTACTACGGCGTCATCGCGGCGTTCTCTCCCGGCAAGACCCCGCAGGTCACCATCCGCAACCCGCACGGCACCCCGGTCTCGTGTGGCGCCGCGACACCGAGGGTCGCCGGCGACAAGATCAAGGTGGTCGTGCCGGCGCGCTGCCTGCACTCGCCCGACTGGGTCCGCTGGAGCGGCTACATGCGGGTGATCTTCCCGGGCGACCTCGACAACGACGCCAAGTTCGAGGGCTACTTCGACAAGTTCCGCACCAGCAGTGACACGCCGCTGAACAAGCACACCTACGAGTTCTCGCGGCGGATCTACCGCGCGGCCTGATCGGCCGCGCGCGTCCTCGCCAGCAGGACCCGCGGCAGCACGAGCATCAGCGCGGCCAGCACCGCCAGGAGTGCACCTCCCACGATCAGGGCCGCGGTCAGGTCCACGACGACGTCGAAGACGAAGGTGACGATGCCGGCCGCGAGCAGGCTGAGCAGGCCGAGCGCGACCTGGGCGAGGACGTGCGCGGCATCGACCAGCTTCTCCTTCACGCGCAGGCCGGACAGCTGCCGGTGGATCGCGACCGGGCTGAGCACGACGGCGATCACCAGCGCGGCCAGCACGACCAGGACGAGGTAGAACCGCTCCTGGGCCGTGGAGAGGTCGCTGAACCTCTGCTGGAACGGCAGCGTCAGCAGGAACCCCGCGGTCAGCTGGGCGCTGGTCTGGATGACGCGCAGCTCCTGCAGCAGGTCGTCGTACTTGCGGTCCTGGCGCTCGGCCGCGCTCTCGTCGCGCTCCTTGTCGGGGCGCTGGTCGGGGTCTTCCGGGTCCTGGTCCATCCGCATCCTCCTTGGCGGAGGGGGTACCCGAATGGCGAACGCCCCGTCACGCTGCGCAAGGGACGGGGCGTTCGGCGGCTCACGAGATGTGCTCTCGACATCGACAACACCGACACACCGAGAACGTCTCAGTCTCGCTCTTCGACAGTGCCCGGGCAACCTCGCCGGGCAACCCACCCCAAGGGGTGGTAGATCCGAAGACCTGACGAATCAGGCCGGATAGGGAGCCCCGGCGAGCCGACCGGCCAGGTGTGCGGCGTTCGCGCGTCGTCCCAGTGGGGTGGAGCGACCGGTTCACCCGTTCGGGTGGTCGTGGCCGGTGACCTGCGCGGATACCTGCATAGGTGTGACCGCACTTCCGAAGCCGCGGGGCCGGCTCAGCGAGAGCGTACTCGCCCGCCTGGGCGACCAGCCGACCCACGCCACCGGACTGCCGGTGCCCGAGTCGGAGGAGGATGCCGCGATCACGCTGTGGACGCTGCACGAGCTGTCCTACTGCGGCTTCGAGGACGTCGACGACGGCGCCGAACGCGACCCCGACCTGTTCCGGGTGCGCTGCGTGCTGGAGGACGACCTGGAGCGCAGGCTCCGGTCCCGCTGGCCGGGCGTCCCGGACGTCCACCTGGCCACCGGCTTCTTCGACTGGGTCGCCGCGCACGACGGGCCCTCACTGGCCCGGTTCGTCCAGACGAAGGCGACCGAGGACCAGGTGCTCGACCTGCTGCGGATCCGCTCGGTCTACCACCTCAAGGAGGCCGACCCGACCGCGTGGGTCATCCCGAGGCTGCCGGCCGGACCGAAGGCGGCGCTGGTCGAGCTCCAGTACGACGAGTACGGCGCCGGCGACCCCGAGCGGCTGCACCACGCGCTCTGGGCGCGGGGCATGGAGGCGAGCGGGCTGCGGCCCGAGACCGGCGCCTACGTCGACGAGGCGCCCGTCGAGGTGCTCGAGCAGAACAACGCCCTGTCGGCGTTCGGCCTGCAGCGCCGGCTGCGGGCCGCCGCGCTCGGTCACCTGGCCGCGTTCGAGGCCACGAGCTCGCTCCCGTCGCGCCGGATGGCGCAGGGGCTGGAGCGGCTCGGGTTCCCGGCCGAGATGGTGGCCTACTACACCGAGCACGTCGAGGCCGACGCGGTGCACGAGCAGGTCGCACTTCGCGACATCTGCGTGCGGCTCGTCGAGGACGAGCCGCGCCTGGAACCGGACGTGTGGTTCGGCGCCTGGGCCTGCCTGGAGCTCGAGAACCGCACCGCGCGGCGGCTGCTGGACTCCTGGGGCGTCTCGTGAGCCGCCCGGACGTCTACCTCTGCCCGGGCGGGCCGATGCTGCTGCGCGGCGAGCACGTCGTCGTCGACGACGACGGCACCGAGCACCCCACGACCCGCCCGGTCTCCGCGGTCTGCCGCTGCCACAAGTCCCGGTCCAAGCCGTGGTGCGACGGCACCCACAAGCTGCTGCCCGAGCGGCTCCGGCCTTAGCCTGGATCCACCGATTCCCGCCTGCTGCGCGCCACCGTTCGGGCACGCTGGCGGCGTTGGCATCGCTCGATGGGCGGCCAAGCACGTCGTCGCTCCGCCGCCTTGCCATCGCACCCGACCGGTGACGCTCGCGACGCCGCGAATCGGTGGATCCAGGCTTGGCGACCCGTCAGATCCTCCGGTCGAGCCGGACCAGCGCGCCCTCCTCGAACTCGCGGACCTCCACCACCCGCAGCGCGTCCTGTCTCGCCACGAGCCCGGTCACCTCCCCGACCTGGGTCGGCCCCACCTGCAGCACCGACGATCCGGTCGGCATCAGGTGGTCGGCGATCACGGTGAGACAGAGCCGCACCAGGTCCAGCCCATCGGGTCCTCCGTCGATCGCGCTCGCCGGGTCCTCGGGGTAGCTACCGACCAGGGCGCGCTCGACCCACGGAGGGTCCGCGATGATGATCGGGAACTGCTCCGCCGGGTGCAGCACGACGTCCATCGGGCCCTCGCGCACGTCGACCCGCAGCCCGTTGGCCCGGGCGTTCTCGCGGACCAGGTCGCAGGCGGCGGGGTTGGCGTCGACGCAGACCAGCGGCCGCGGCGCCTCCTGAACGGCCAGCAGGCCGATGTGGCCCGCGCCGGAGCACAGCTCCAGCACCTGGCCGGGTGGGGATGCCGCGATCAGCTCGGCGGCCCAGTACGACTGCGCCGTGGTCCAGTCCCGCGGGGCCAGCACGCGCTCGTCGTACTGGATGGTGAGCCCTCCGAAGTCGTGCACCCGGTCCGCGGATCGCGACGTCATGGGGTGGCCTCGCGCAGCCTCCCCAGCAGCGGCTCGGCGGCTTCGTCGAGGAAGCGCCCCTGACCCTCCTCACCCACCTGCACCACCGCGACGTCGGTGAAACCCGCGTCCCAGAAGCTGCTGACCGCCTCGACGACCTTGTCGAGGTCAGGCCCGCACGGGATCGACTCGGCCACGTCGTCCGGGCTGACGAACTGGCTCTGAGCCACCACCGCCGGGTGGTAGCGGATGGTCGGACAGGTCACGTAGGTCATCAGCCCGACCCGCTCGGTGGCCTGGGCGACGGCGCCCAGGACGCTCCAGGCGTACGGCGCGTGGCCCTGCTCGGTGAGCCACGGCGAGTAGTGGTCGCTGCAGACCTCGAAGTCGAAGCCCTTCTGCTCGGCGGCGACGGCATACCGGACCAGCTCGCGTGAACAGGACTGCTCTGTCATCAGGGTGTAGCCGAACCGGGTCATGCGGGCGCGGTACCCCGCTGCGGCGCCGTCCGACACCGGTGAGGGTCGTCTCTTCTGCTCGGCGCGCGGGCCGGTCGCCGGGCCGGTCGCCGGGGACGGGCGTGCCGGGCGCTCACGCGGGATACCGGCTGGGTCGTGACGACCCTGCCCGACACCTCCTTGGAGGGGCTGGAGACCAGGCGCCAGGACGTCCAGGGCGCCTGGTGGCGCCGGGCGTTCCTGGTGCTCCTCGCACTCGTCGTGGCCGCCGGCCTCGCGGGCTTGCTCGGGATGCGCGACGCCACGGCCGGCGCGCAGGAGGAGGGCTGGTCGCTCGAGGTGCGGTACGCCGCCACGGCGCGTGCGGGGCTCGACGTGCCGCTCGTGGCGACGGTCAAGCACGAGGGGGGCTTCGACAAGGAGGTCACCCTGGCGCTGACCGGGGACTACCTGGACATCTTCGAGACGCAGGGGTTCCACCCCGAGCCGTCCGGCGAGACCCGCGACGGCCACACGCTCTACCTCACCTTCGACGCGCCGCCGACGGGCGACACCCTGACCGTCGCCTACGACGCCTACATCCAGCCCGCGTCGCAGGTCGGCAAGGACGCGACGGTGGCGGTGTGGGTCGACCAGCACGAGGTCGCGCCGGTCCGGATCGAGACGAGGTTGGTGCCCTGATGGAGATCGTGCTGCGCGCCTTGGTGGTGTTCCTCTTCCTCTGGGCGATCACTCGGGCGGTCGGCCGCTCGACGCTGGGCGAGCTGAGCACATTCGAGCTGCTGCTCTACGTGACCATGGGCGACCTGGTGCAGCAGGCCGTGACCCAGCAGGACTACTCGGTGACCGGTGCGGTCCTGGCCGTCGGCACCTTCGCGCTGCTGACCGTGGCCCTGTCGTGGACGCAGTGGCGGTTCCCGCGGAGCCGGGACCTGATCAACGGCCGGGCCGTGCTCGTCGTCCGCGACGGCCGGCTCGAGGAGGCGACCATGCGCCGGCAGCGCCTCTCGGTGTCGGACCTGCTGGTAGCGGCCCGCGAACAGGGCATCCGGCACACCAACGAGATCCAGTTCGCGGTGCTCGAGGCGGACGGACGGATCTCGTTCTTCACCCGGGAGGGCGACGAGTCCTCGGGCGCGCCGGAGAAGCCGCCCCAGAGCTGACCTCTGAGATCGGAGCTGCGATGACAAGTCACGACACCGTCGTCCTCGACGTGGACGGCACCCTGCTCGACTCCAACTACCACCACACCGTGTCCTGGGCCAGCGCGTTCGAGAGCGTCGGTGTGACCGTCCCGCTGTGGCGCATCCACCGCCACATCGGCATGGGTGGCGACCGGCTCGTGCCCGCGGTCGCAGGTGACGAGGTCGAGCAGCGCTGTGGCGAGGCCGTCCGCGACGCCTGGAAGAAGGAGTACGACGGGCTCATCGACCGGACCCGGCTCTTCGACCGGGCCCGGGACCTGCTCGTCGCGATCCACGACGCCGGGGTCGACGTGGCCCTGGCCAGCTCGTCGATCCCCGAGCACGCCGAGCACGCCTTCGATCTCCTCGACGCGGAGGCCCTCACCGACACCGCGACCACCTCCGAGGACGCGGAGGAGTCCAAGCCGCACCCCGAGCTCGTGGACGAGGCGCTGTCCCGCGTCGGCGGTGCGCGCGCATGCCTGGTCGGCGACTCGGTCTGGGACGTCGAGGCTGCGAAGCGCGCCGGCGTGCCGGCGTACGCCGTGCTGACGGGCGGCTACGGGCGCGCCGAGCTGGAGGAGGCCGGCGCGGTGGCGGTGTACGCCGACGTGGCCGACCTGCTCGACCATGTCGACGACTGGCTCTGACCCTGCGGCGCCCGAACTCAGCCTGGATCCGGGCTCAGCTCAGACCAGCTCGGCCCGCATGGTCCGGAAGATCCGCTCGAGCAGTCGCGAGACCTGCATCTGGGTGACGCCGAGGGTCTCGCCGATCTCGCTCTGGCTCTGGTCCTCGATGAACCGCAGGTAGAGGATCCGCCGGTCGCGCTCCGACAGCTTCTGCATCACCGGAGCAAGCGCCTCGCGAGCTTCGACCAGGTACTTCTCCCGCTCGTCGTCGGTGCCGATCAGCTCGCCCATCGGGGTCGCGGACTCACCGACCGGCAGGTCGAGCGACGGCGGCTGGAAGCAGCCGAACCCCTGGACCGCCTCGTCGAGCTCGGTGGTGCTGCAGCCCACGTCGTCGGAGACCTCGGCGTCGGACGGAGGCCGGCCCAGCTCCTGGGAGAGGTGGTCGATGCTGCGGCTGATCCGCCACTGCAGCTCCTGGATCCGCCGCGGCGGGCGGACCATCCAGCTCTGGTCGCGGAACCACCGCTGCACCTCGCCACGGATCGTCGGGACGGCATAGGTCAGCAGGTCCGGCCGCACGGTCGGGTCGAACTTGTGGACCGCCTTCACCAGCCCTTCGAACGCCGCTTGCTCGAGGTCCTCGGCGGGTACGCCGCGGCCGCGGTAGCGGGCCGCCACCGCCTCGGCCACCCCGCGGTTGAGGAGCACGACCTCGTCCAGCAGCTCGAGGCGGTGGGCCTCGTCGCGGGTATCGTGCGCCTCGCACAGCAGCACCCGAGTGCGCTCGCTGCGCTCGTCGCGGCTGCTGGGACGCGCGTCGTGGTCGTGCGCCCGGGTGGACAGCTCGACTGACGACAGCCGGCTCATGGCGCCCCCCCTCGAGTGGGGATGGAGCGCCCAGCCGGCTGCTTCAGCGGGGACATGACCTGGTTCCTCCCTAACCCCTTTCCCCACCCCCGGGGGTGGGAAACCTCACCCCTGGGGGTGAAGGGACCCGAAAGGACCAGGAGCGTGAACCGTTCTTGACGGGGCACTGGGTCGCGTGGCCCGAAAGAGTGTGCCCGGACCGCTACGGATCGGGGTCCTCAACGACTTCCCGATCGTGGTGGCCGGGTTGACGGCGATGCTCGCGCCGTACCGCGAACGGGTCGAGGTGGTCGAGCAGCACACGGGCGTCGACCTCGCCGGTGACGTCGACCTCGTGCTCTACGACACCTTCGGCGCCGCCGACCACGCCGCCGACGGGGTCAGGTCGCTGGTTCGACGGTGCAGGGTGCCGGTGGTGGTGTTCAGCTGGACGACCGACCCCGAGCTGGTCGGTCAGGCACTCGAGGCCGGCGCCGCGGGGTTCCTGCCCAAGAGCCTGGCGCCCGAGCAGCTCGTCCTCAGGTTGGAGCAGCTCCAGGGTGGGCTCGAGGTGGACCCGGCGCAGGTGGGACGTCGCCGTGCCCGGGCGTCCGACTGGCCCGGCGCGGAGCACGGGCTGACCCCCCGGGAGGCGGAGGTCGTCGCGCTCATCGCCCGCGGCCTGTCCAACAAGGACATCGCGGACCGCAGCTACCTCAGCATCAACTCGGTGAAGACCTACATCCGCACGGCGTACCGGAAGATGGGGGTCAAGACCCGGCCGCAGGCGGTGCTGTGGCTACTGCGGCACGGCTTCGACCCGGAGCCTTAGCGTGGATCCGGGCCAAGCCGTTCAGAGGTCGAACTCGCGCCCCACGACGATGGTCCGGGCGCGCGGCAGCGCCAGCTGCTCGGCCCGGTCGGTGGCGAGCCGGTCCAGCACCAGGAAGAGCCGCTGGCGCCACATCGCCATCGCTCCGCCGCGAGCCAGCCTGGGGATCGGCTGGGAGACGAAGTAGACGGCGCCCCCGGGGTCGACCCCCTCGAGTGCAGCGGGCTCCTGCTCGCAGGCCGCGCCCAGCACGTGGCCGATGTCGAGCCGTTCGCGGTAGCCCAGGGCCACGTCGACGCCCACGTGCCGGCGTACCGGTCCCCGAAGGTGTCCACCTGCACGGCCGCCTCATGGGCCCGGGCCGACGGCTTGTCCTCGACGTGCCAGCTGAGCAGCACCACCTGCTCGGGGAGCGTCCGGCCGAGCGTGACCAGGGCCCGGAGCGCGATCGGCGCGACCTCCTTGTCCCGGGTCAGGAACACAGCGGCGCCCGAGATGCGGCGGATCCCGTCGTGGCGGAGCGCATCGAGCACGTCGGTCGGCCTCTGCTCCTCGCGGCGGCGCTCCGCGGCCAGCCGCCGCTGGCCGCTCCACCACGTGGACATGACCAGGAAGAACACAACGCCGATGCCGACCGGCACCCATCCGCCCGAGGGCAGCTTGGGCAGGCTGGCCGCGAAGAAGGCGAGCACGACGAGGCCGCAGAGGATTCCAACGACCCGCGGAAGCCGGGCCGCGCCGCTGACCCGCATCAGCACGAGGAACACGGTGACGTCGATGAGGAAGGTGCCGGACACCGCCACGCCGTACGCCGAGGACAGCCGGGTCGAGCTGCCGAACCCCACCACCACGAGAAGGACTGCCACGCCGAGGCACCAGTTGACCGCGGGCACGTAGATCTGCCCCGCGTGCTGGGGCGAGGGGTGGTGGGTGCGCAGGTAGGGGAACAGGCCCAGGCCGCCGGCCTGGTGCACGACGGTGAACGCGCCGGCGATGACCGCCTCCGAGGCGATGATGGTCGCCAGCGTCGCGACCACCAGGACCGGGATGGTGGCCCAGCCCGGGACCACGGCGTAGAACGGCTCGCTGGCCGCCGACGGGTCGCGGAGAACCTCTGCGGCCTCGCCGAGGTAGGCGAGCACCAGAGCGGGCAGGACGAGGGCCAGCCAGGACCAGAGGATGGGTGAGCGGCCGAAGTGGCCCAGGTCGGTGTAGAGCGCCTCGGCGCCGGTGACCACCAGCACCACCGAGCCCAGGCTCAGGAACGCGGTGAGCGGGTCGTGGAGGACGAACAGCACGGCCCAGTGCGGGGAGAGCACGGCGAGCACCTGCGGGTCACCGGCGAGCGACACCGCTCCGGTCGCACCGAGCACCCCGAACCAGACCAGCATCACCGGGCCGTAGACCTTCCCGATCCCGCCGCTGCCGATCCGCTGGAGGACGAAGACGCCGGCGAGGATCACCACCGCGACGGGCAGGACGAGGCTCTTCAGCGACGGGCTGGCGACCTCGAGCCCCTCGGCGGCCGAGAGCACCGAGATGGCCGGGGTGATCACGCTGTCACCGAGGAACATCGACGCACCGACCATGCCGAGGATCGACACGACGGTGACCGTGCGGGTCCGCTTCGTCGTACGCCGGACCAGGGCGACCAGCGCCAGGAGCCCGCCTTCGCCCTCGTTGTCGGTGCGCATCAGGAGGTTCAGGTAGAGGACGGTGACGACGATGACCAGCGACCAGATCACCATCGAGGTCAGGCCGTAGACAGTGTCCTGGGAGAGGTCGTTGCCCTCCTTGAGGATCCCTCGCAGCGCGTAGAGCGGGCTGGTGCCGATGTCGCCGAACACGACCCCGAGCGCACCGACCATGAGGGCTGGCGTCGCTCGGTCCTGCTTCACCTCTCCCGGGTACCCCGCAGCCGCCGGGTGTCGTCGGCCAGCCGGACCGTCCGCCCGGTCCTGTCGAGGTGGGCGAGCAGCGGGAGAGCCACCCGCCGACTGGTGCCGAGCGCCTGGCGGGCCGCGCTGGTGGTGAACGGCGGTGCGAGCTCAGCGAGCCGATCCACCGCCTCGGAGTCGGCGCCGGGGAGCAGCACCACGCCCGGCGCCACCCGGAGCACCCGGCCCGCGCGGTGCAGCCGCGCCGCGGTGGCGTCGTCGAGCCCGATCGCGGCCAGCTCGGCGGCGTCGGGGGCTGCGAACGGCCGGCCGGAGAGATGGGCGGCCAGCCGGTCGAGCGCCTGCTCGACAGCTGGGTCCGGCGCCGGCTCGGGTGCCTCCTCCGGAGCACGCTCGGGCTCGGGCTCGGCAGGCGGCGCCTGGCCGGAGAGGACCAGTGCGCGCCGGGCTGCTGCGCCGCGGCGGGTCAGGGGCGGAGGAGCGCTGTCGAGCACCCGCACCCCCCACACCGTGCGGCTGCCGGGGTCACGCAGCACGGCGCGGTCGCCCGTCCGGAGCGGGAGCGGCTCGCCGAGCCCGAGCCGGACCAGGTTGCCGGCGAGCGGCCGGACCCGCACCTCCTGCGAGGACGACCCGACGTGCAGCACCGGCCGCTCGGGCGGCGCGCCATCGCCGCGGAGCTCGACGTCGACGGTCTCGGTGAGCGGGTGGCTGCCCGGGGTGACCAGCGCACGCCCGCGCCGGATGCCGTCCGGCGCGCGGCCGCCGAGGTCGACCGCCACCCGCGCCACCCCGGACACCCGGTCCCGGGCTGCCTCGAGCGACTCCAGGCCGCGCACCCGGACCGGCGCCCCGTCCATCTCGAACCGGTCGCCCACTGCGATCGTCCCCTCGGCCAGGGTGCCGGTGACGACGGTCCCCGCGCCTCGGACGTGGAACTGCCGGTCGACCCACAGCCGCACCGGGGCGTCCGGGTCCGGCTCCGGCACCGCGTGGAGCACGTCGGCCAGGGCGGAGCGCAGGGCGTCGAGGCCCTCGCCGGTGCGGCCGCTCACCACGACGTGCGGCGCCCGTGCCAGCGAGGTCCGGGCCAGCCGGGCTCGCGCCTGGCGGACTGCCTCGGCCGGCTCGGCCAGGTCGGCGCGGGTGACCACGAGCAGCCCGTGCTCGACGCCGAGCGCGTCCAGGGCGGCGAGGTGCTCCTCGGCCTGCGGCATCCAGGGGTCGTCGGCGGCCACCACGAACAGGGCCACCGGCACCGGGCCCATTCCGGCGAGCGCCGTGCTGACGAACCGCTGGTGGCCCGGCACGTCGACGAAGGCGACCTCGCCGACACCCGGGAGGTCGGTCCAGGCGTAGCCGAGCTCGATCGACAGGCCGCGCCGGCGCTCCTCCTCCAGCCGGTCGGGGTCGCGGCCGGTCAGGGCACGGATCAGCGTGGACTTGCCGTGGTCGACGTGACCAGCGGTGACGACGACATGCATCATTCTCTGCGCAGTGCGCGCACCGCGGCCACGATGCGGGCGTCGTCCTCGGGAGGTACGGCGAGCAGGTCGAGGAGGAGCCGTCCTCCCTGCACGTGCCCCACGACCGGGTCCACCCCGGTGCGCAGGGGCAGGGCCAGCTCCTCGGGAAGCGTGACCGCGGCGCTGGCGAGCTCGACGCCCGGCGCCCCACCACCGCCGACCCGGCCCACCGACTCGACCGCGTCACCTCCGACCGCCTCGGCGATCGCCCTGGCCCGGACCATCAGCTCGCGGCGGTCCGAGACCAGGCCTCGGGCGACCGGCGTGGTCCCGCCCGTGAGCGTTGCCTCCAGCGCCGCCAGAGTGAGCTTGTCGACCCGGAGCGCCCGGGCCATCGGGTGCCGGCGCAGCTGCTGGACCAGGTCGGCCCGGCCGAGCACGAGGCCGGCCTGCGGCCCGCCGAGCAGCTTGTCGCCCGACGCGGTGACCAGCGCGGCGCCGTCACGCAGGGACGTGGAGGCGTCCGGCTCGTCGGGAAGCCGTGGGTGCGGGCGGAGCAGCCCCGACCCGATGTCGGCCACGACCGGGACCGACAGCCTCGCCAGCTCGCGGACCGGCACCGAGGCGGTGAACCCCTCGACCCGGAAGTTCGACGGGTGCACCTTGAGCACCAGCGCGACCTGGTCGTCGACGGCCTTGGTGTAGTCCTCGACCCGCACCCGGTTGGTCGTCCCGACCTCCCGCAGCTCGGCCCCGAAGGACTCCAGGAGCTCGGGGATCCGGAACCCGTCGCCGATCTCCACGAGCTCTCCGCGTGCGACGACCACCTTCCGGCCGCGGCCCAGGGCGCCGGCCACGAGCCCGAGCGCGGCTGCACCGTTGTTGACCACGTGCGCGGCCTCGGCGTCCGGTACCGCGGCCAGCAGCGCCGCGACCGCGGCCGCGCCGCGCGGCCCTCTCCGGCCAGTGGTGAGGTCCAGCTCCACGTCGGTCGGCCCGGCAGCGGTGACGATCGCCTCGACCGCGGCGGCCGAGAGGGGAGCACGGCCGAGGTTGGTGTGGACCACGACGCCGGTGGCGTTGACGACCGGGCGCAGCGAGGTGCCCGCGGACGGCAGGTCGCGCAGCACGGCGTCGACGACGTCGCGCGCGGCGAGCTCCTGCCGGCGTACCTGCTCGAGTCGCCCGACCACCGCCGTCTTGACCTGCTCGCGTCCCAGCCGCTGTGCCACCTCGGCCAGCCGCGGGTCGTCCAGCACCGTGTCGGTGCGAGGCACCTGCCGCCGCGGGTCGCTCACGGCGTCACGGTATCCAGTGACAAGTGAGCAGAGCGGAGGCGGACGGGAATCGAACCCGCCTGACCGAGATGCTCGGCCACAACGGTTTTGAGGACCGCGCCCGTCACCAGACGAGGTACGCCTCCACAGAGCAGCGTAGGGAGTCGTGGTTCGCCCTCCGACGGTGGCTGAGGTGCGAGGCCGTTCACGGCCGAGCCTCGAAGCCTCCAGGGTAGGCACCCGGGGTGGGGGTGGGTCCCAGCCCCGGCTCACCAGGCTTCGAGGCTC
>NZ_DASUFR010000084.1:0-23523 GCF_036274455.1 Nocardioides sp.
GCCGCCGCTTCGATGAGCTCGACGAGTTCGACATGGCCGAGCCATGCCAGACCCAGCCATGCCGATGACCTGCGACACGCTATGCCGATGTCGTGAGACACCCCATTCCGATGTCCTGAGCCAGCACACTGCCCCCGCTACAAAGTGGAACAGCAGGTCAGTGGCCGTTTCCGGAGAGTTCCGGAGGCGGCCTCTTTCCGTTCCCGGGGTGCCGCTGTGGGCAACTCTTCAGGGCGCGAGGAGGATCTCCATCGTCTCGGGGAGGACCGTGTCGTACTTCATGGCCTCGGTGAACTCGTCCGTCGGGTTCTCCAGCGCGGCGAAGAGAACGTCGAGATCCGCGACGTCCATCACCAGTCCGACCTTCGTCCGGTCCTGGGGGTTCACGAACGTCCGGAGGTTGCTGGCGCCCAGCGAGGGCAGGAGCTCCTCGCGCTTCGGCGATGAGAGCCAGTGGTCGGTGTCGGTGACCGAGTGGGTCACGATGATCGTGGGCATTGCTTCTCCTTGCGCGGTGTGTTCGAGATCGGTGGCAAAACGGACGGAGCATCAGGCGACAGCCGAGCTCCGGGCAACCAGGGTGTGCTATGTGGACGCACCGGCTGGTACGACGCCGAGCTGCTGCATCAGCGAGAGCATGTCGGCTACCCCCCAGTGCTCGCAGACGAGGCCGGCCGGGTCGAAACGCATGATGTCGATGAGCTCCACATCGGCAGACGCACCGGTCGCCGGGATGCCGATGAACTCGCCGCTCTGGGTTCCGCTGACCCGTACTCGTGCCACGGTCTTGTCTCCGCTCGCGATCATGTCCTGGACAGCCATGTGCCAGTCGGGGAACGCGGCGAGCAGGTTTCGGAAGAAGTCGAGGGTGCCCTCCCTCGTAGGGGGATACCCGGGACCTCCCTGGTGCTCGACGAAGTCGGCGGCCAACAGGTCACCGAATCTGTCGAGGTCTCCCGCGTTGATCAGTTCGTAGGTGCTTCGCATCGTCGCGGCGTGGTCCACGGTCGCACTCTCCCTGTGGTCTGGGCCTGCGGCCGTCGTGACCGCGGCCGCGTCGATTGTGTTCGCGGCAGACGGCGCAGACATCACTCGATCGAGTGATGCACCAGGGCGGCGAGTGCGACGCGGTTGGGTACGCGCAGCTTGGAGAAGATGTGGCGCAGGTGGGTGTTGACGGTGTGCGGGGACATGTACAGCTGCCGCGCCACAGCGATGTTCGTCAGCCCCTCGGCGACCAGCCGCGCCACCACCTTCTCCGTGTGTGTGAGGCTCTCCCAGCCATTCGTCGGCCGGTCCCTGCTCCCTCGGGGACCGGGATGGATGCCCATTGCTCGTAGCTGTGCCCGGACCCGGCCTGCCCAGGCATCGGCTCCCGCATGCTCATAACGCAGCAGTGCTTCGTTCAGGAGCGCGGCTGACTCGTCTCGTCGCCCGTGGTCGGTGAGAAGCCCGGCCGCGTCCTCGCAGGCGCCGGTGAGCTCGACCAGATGTGGCGACTGGCGAGCCAGCGCCACGGCCTCGACCAACTCCTCGACGTCACCGTCGACCAGTCCCTGACAGCGCAACGCCACGCTGCGCAGTGTGGGTACGTCGGGCGCCAGCGCTGCGCTTGTCGCAAGGACGCCGGCCACGTCGCCGGCGACATCTCGATGACCCAAGGTCAGGGCTAGGCGCACCAGGTTCGGGGCGAGGCAGCGGTGGTAGAAGTGGCTCTCCCTCGCGATGTCGAACCGCCAGCAATGCAGCAACATGTCGTAGGCGCCGTGGTGGTCACGTTCGGCGACTCTGAGCTCGGCAAGCGCACTGGCGAGGATTCCTGCGTTGTAGGGCAGCTGATCCCCCTCCAGCACAGGGACGAGCGGGGCGGCGAGCTCCGTGGCGGCCAGGTGGTCGCCCATGGCTGTCGCGATGATGGTCCGGTAGGCCAGCGACTGGTTGACCAGGAGTGGGTTGCCCTTCTCTGTCGCGGCCTGTCCGCCGGCGACCAGACCGGGGACGGCGTCGGCCCAGTCCCCGATGACGAACGACGCCTGCGCGTCGGCCATCAACGTCTCGGAGAGCCACCAGGCGGAGCCGAACTGGTCGTCGAGAGCCTCCCGGAAGGCCGCGCGCGCCTCGGTGACGAGGTCACAGTCGAAGAGGGCCAGGCCGAGGAAGAACTTCGGCTGGAGCGGCAGGGATCTCATGTCCTGCGACTCGGAGGCCAGCGCGGCGGCACGGCGGGCGTGGGCGAGGGCCTCGCCGAAGCGGCCCCGTCGCCCGACCGCCACCATGAGTGCTGTCAGTGCCCACACGGTCATCGCCGCGTCGTTCGCCCCTTCGGCGATCGCCAGTCCCCGGGCGGCGGCAGACTCGCCGCCGCGGGGGTTGCCCGAGTAGGTCAGCGCCCAGCTCTGCTGGGCCAACATCATCACCTCGCCGGAGGGTCCAAGCTCGACCGAGTCGAGACTGGCCTGCGCGAGTGCGATGAGCTCGTCCGCCCGGTTCTGCAGCGCCAGAGCGCCCACCAGCACAAGGCGTAACGGGATGTCCACCTCGGGAGCATGTCGCCGCGCGAGGATGGCTTCTGCACGGGCCGAGGCCTCGGCGACCTGGCCTGCGCGCAGCAGCGCCTGGACGACCTCCGACGCCACCGGATCGGCCTCGTGATGCCCGACCGGCAGCAATGCCTCGGCGCGGCGCATGAGCTCCGCGGTGACCGGCGGCGCCTGTGCCGATGCCTCACCCGCTGCTTCGCGCAGCCATGCGACGGCTTGTTCGTCACCACGGTCCGCACCGCGCACGAGATGGTCGGCGACCTCGAGTCTGTTGGCCCCCGCCGCCATCAGAGCGACCGCGGCTTCGCGATGCAGCACCCGGCGGACCGACGGCGGAATGCGTTGGTAGATCGCGTCATGCACTAGCTGGTGCCTGAAGACGACTCGCTCGTCGGCCTTGTCTAGAAGCTGGGTGTCGAATGCAGGGCCCAGCTCACCGACGACGTCGACCGCGGGCCGGTGGGCGACCGCAGCGACATCGCGCAACGAGACCGCGTCCCCGAGAACCGCGGTGATCCGCAGCAGCTCCAGGGTCTCCGTCGGTAGGTGATGCAGACGGCGCACGACCAGGTCACCCAACGAGGCCGGCAGCTCCGACGTCGTTGCCTCGATGCCGTCCTCGGTGTCACGCAGAAGGCCCTCGTCGGCCAACGAGCGCAACATGGCCGTGACCCACAGCGGGTTCCCGCCCGCCTTCGCGAGCAAGGCGCTCAGCTCAGGACCAGGAGCGGCGCCGAGCACGTGGCGGGCAAGCAGGGCCACGTCGTCAGGCGTCAGCGGCAGCAGATCGAGGGCGCGCGCTCCTCCGGCAGCGAGGTCCTCCAGCAACCGGGCCACGTCGGCCGATCGCGGCGAGGGCCGGGCGGTGACGACCACAAGCAACGGCTCCAGCGTCAGATGGCGCGCGAGAGACAAGATCGTCGCCAAGGTCGCCTGGTCCGCCCAGTGGATGTCCTCGACCACCAGCAGCACGGGGCCCTGGGTGCACGATGACTCCACCAGGTCCACGATGTCCTCGATGATCCGGTACTGAGAGTCGCCCGCGAATCCAGGGACAGCGCCCGCGCCTCCGCCACCACCCAGGAGCGCACCAAGTGCAGCCCTTCGAGGATCCCCGGACCGCCGGGTCAGGTCCAGCGCGGCCGCAATCGCACCGAACGGACGGGTGCGCTCGAACGGATGAGCCTGGCCGACGAACGCCGCCATCTTCTGGGCGCGCGCTTCCTCGACGATGCCCTCCACCAGACGTGTCTTGCCGATGCCCGCTTCTCCTTCGATGACGAGCACGGACGCTCGTCCCCCGCGGAGGTGCCGCAGCTCAGTTGCCGCAAGGGCTACCTCGGCATCCCGTCCCACCAGGCCTTCCGACGACACGCTCACAGGTTTCCCCACGATCGGACGACCGTCCATACGATGTCGGGTCGGCGCCGGCGGCGGACCTTGCGACCGCCGCGCGCCGATGCGAGGGTCGATCCCAGTGACGTGTCCCTGCCTGGCCTGAAGGTTTGTGTTCCGCTGAACATCTGGGGTGTTCTGGACAATGACCTTGTCCTCGACGAAGGTGACGCCTGGTGGCATTCAAGATCGGGCGTGTCAGCACGAGCGAACCTTTGGCCCACGACCAGCCAGTCCAGTGCCTGACCCACCTGCAGACGCGGTGAAAGGGCCCGACGCGGCGATCGCGGTAGCGTGGCCTTCTCTGGACGACCTGCGAAAGGGAGGCTCGAATCGGTGAGCCGCACAGTTGCGGCTGGCCAGGGAGATGCTGGGCGGAGACCCTCGGATCCGTTCGAACAGTTGGTGACGCGGATCGCTGCCGACATGCGCCAACTTCGTGCACCAGCGGAACGTATCGCTGAGGAGGCGCATTATTCGCGGCCCCACTTCGAGAGGGTCGTCAGCGCGATCTCTGGCGAGACCCCCACAGCGTTCTGCAGGCGCATTCTGATGGAACGGGCCGCCTACCGAATGATCCATACCGATCGGCACCTACTCGACATCGCGCAGGAGGCTGGTTTCTCTTCGCACGAGGCCTTCACGCGGGCCTTCCGCCGCGCCTACGGATCTAGCCCATCGTCGTGGCGCCAGCGTCCGTCCAAGTTCCAACTTCCCTCACCCAACAACGTGCACTTCTATCCGCCCGCCGGCCTCAGGCTGCCGCCACGCGATCGATCTTCCCAGGATGCCGTGGTCTGCCAGATGGTCGAGCACCATGTCTGGGTCACCACACAACTCGTCGAACGTGCTCTCAGAATCTCCGACGCCGACCTCGATGCACCTCTCCCCAATCGCGTCGACGGCATCGACGGCAACTCACTACGGTGGCTGCTCTCGCGACTCATCGGGCAGATGGACATGTGGCTGGCCGCCATGAACGACCGCGAGTACAACTTCGCTTGCGAGAATGCCGAGTCCGTCGCCTCCATGCAGCGACGCATCGCGAGCGTCGGGCCACAGTTCGTGGCGTCCGTGCGAAGTGTCGCTCGGGAAGGAGCCTTCGACGAGACTTTCGTCGACGCCTTCTTCTCACCGCCGATGGTTGTCACCTACGCCGCGATGGTGTCCCATGTCCTGACTTTCTCGGCCCATCATCGACTGATCGCGCTAACCACATTGAAGCGGCTCGGCATGACCGACCTGGGTTACGGGGACCCGAAGACCTGGTTCACCTCATCGTGGCAGCCCGAAGCCCGCCAACGGGACCAGGTTTGATCGGCTCCCACCCGTTGCTGTCGCCGCAATGGTGAATCTGATCAAGCGCCCAGCCCGAAACTCATCGAACATGTCAATCGTGAACGACACGATGCAAGAGATAACCGATCCGGTCGCCCTTGCAGACGACTCCTGCTGGTTCTGCAACGACTCCCTCAGAGACGCACCGCCTCCCGGCGGTTGGCTGATAGAAGACAAACATTGGCGGGTCGGCGCTGCCCCTGCGACCTACGCCATCCCGGGCGCCGTCATCCTGGAAGCCCGACGACACGTGCTGGATCAAGCCGCCTTCAACGAAAGCGAGCGACGCGATTACGCCGACGTCACGGGACGAGTCATCGGGGCCATTCGAGCGTCCACGGGCTGCGACCGCGTCTACCAGTGGGCAACCATGGACGCGTACCCCCACTTCCACCTCTGGCTGCTGCCGTGGTGGACCGATAGCACAGAGCGGGGACCCGCCTACCTCTCCGCATCTGTTCTCAACATCACGCCAGATGAGAACGCGACCGCGCGGGCTGCCAAGTCCATCGCGACGGAGCTGGGGGCTACAGCATGATGAGAGGGCCGCTGGACGGGGAGATCGCGCTCGTGTCCGAGCATCTCGTGGACTCGGACGAGGCTGTGCCATCGAGTTGGCGGCGACCGGCGCCTACGTCGCCGCCACCGCACGCAGCGTCGGCGTCGCCGCAACTCGAACCTCTGTGCCAGACCTGACGATCGAGGCCACCCTCGACGCCGTAGAGGCCGCCGGCGGAGAAGGCGAAATCCACATTGTGCGACCACTCCGGGCTCGAAGACGGTCAGGGAGAACCGGGCCGGTTGTTCTCCGGCATCGGCCTACCCGTGGTCGACGTCCCCGGCGAACCCGATGGCGTCGCCGGCGTTGAGGGTGGCTTCCTGGTCGCCGACCGCTGAGGCGCAGCAGTGCTCCGGCACTGGGGTTGGCTGCACCCTGCTCGACGTTGACGAGCATCCGGCGGCTCACTCCGGCCGCCATTTGGCCAGGTCCCGGTTCGGCTCAGCTCCCGTGGGAGACCGCGACCGGCCGCCCGAGCGACTTCCGGACCATCGACCAGACCGAGACGGCGGCCCACGTGGCTTCGAGCAGGATGAAGCCCCACTCCAGGCTCACAACGGCCGTGACGGTCAGCGCAGCCGAACCCACGGCGTTGACCGCAAGGTAGATGTAGGAGGACTGCTGCAGGCGTCCACCCAACGCCGCAACGAAGGCGGCGAGGATCAGCAGGGACCCGGTGACCTGGACGACGTCGTACATGACGAGGCTCCTCACGACACCGTCTTGTCGCTGGCCGGGTACGGCGTGCCTCGTCCGGTCGCCCGCTCGGGCGCTCCCACCATTGTGCCGGGTTCGAACAGCCCGTGGGTGGTCAGATTCGTCACCAGACCACGGGTGGTCGGTCGCGTGGGATCCCCGTGGGGCTCAGTTCGGGCAACTCGACCTCACGCCGTTCGGAGCAGATCCGCGATGTCGCCCGGATGGTCCAGGGGAAGGTGATGGTCGCCAGGCACGACCAGCGTGCGGAAGCCGGGCATCGGGACCCGGTCCGCGGGTAGGGATGCGTCCTGGTCCTGGTCGCCGTGCACGATGAGCGTCGGGCACGTGACTCGCTGCAGGTCGGCGCCGACGCTCTGGTTCTCGATGATGTTGGCCAGGGAGCGGGAGTAGGACCACCAGGAGTGGTCGACGGTGGCCCGGGCGACGGCCGCCGGGACGCGGCGCAGATAGAGCGGTGCGATGCGCCGGCTGATCGGTTTGGACGCCTGGCACCAGACCGCGCAGAAGAGCCGCGATACGGGTCCGTACAGGAGGGCCCGACGTAGTCGTGTCCTGCCGATGGCCTTGCGGGCTGCGGCGGCGGATTCGAAGACGGGCATACCGATGAGGGTGAGCCGGCTGACGAGTTCGGGACGGTCAGCGGCCAGACGCAGGGCGATGAGCGCGCCCATGGAGTGCCCGGCCAGGATGGCCGGGCCGAGCGGGCCCAGCGCCTCGAGGGTGGCCACGACCGCGCCCACATGGTCGGCGTAGTCGTATGCGACCCGTGCGGGCCGAGGAGACACGCCGAACCCGAGCAGGTCGATCGCGATGACTCGATGATCGGGCAGTCGGCCGGCCACGTCCCGCCAGTACTCGGCGCTTCCGAGGATGCCGTGCAACAACACCACGGTCGGTTGGCTGCCGTCGCCCCACTCGGTCGCAGCCAGTACTGGTGTGGTCGGACGCCGGACAGCGCTGGGTTCGGAGTCGAGGGTGTCGACGGGCCCAAGTGATGCCATCAGTGGCCGCCCGGTTCGATGACGCCGGTGAGGTGGAGCACGATTGCGGTGCTCACGACGAGGATCACCAGGAGGAAGCCGGTGATGGCGCCTCGGCCGAGCTTGGTGCGTGGAACGGCTTCGTGCTCATCTTCGGGCAGGCGCGGGAGCTGGTTCATGGCTGATCTCCTTCAGGTCAGGCGACGTCGGTGCGTCGGATACGTGCGACGCAGGCCGCCAGGACGACGGCGGCATAGAGAGCGAGCAGACTCAGTGCCGGGGCGGTGCCGAGACTCCCCTGTCGGCTGCCCGCGACGGCCTGGGCGAGCGCGCCCGGCAGGTAGCTGCTGACCTTCGGCGCACTGTCGATCAGCAGGTTCTCGATCACCTGGACCCAGACGAAGATGCCGATGATCGCCCCCACCTGATTGCGCATCAGCCCTCCGATGCCGAGGCCGAGCACCGCCCAGAGGGCTCCGTCCGCGGCGCCGCCGAGGATGCCGTGCAGAAGGTCATCGTGGTCGAGCAGAACGGTCACGTCGCGCATGTGCAGCAGACCGAGCGTGAGTGCCGCTGCCGAGACTGTGGCAAGAAGCCCGAGGGCGAAGCCGACGAGGGCGCTGGTGCCGGCCTTGCCCAGCATGACGGTCGATCGGTCCGGTGCGGCGACCAACGTGGGACGGATGGTTCCGTAACGGAACTCACTGGTGACTGCGGCGGCGCCGGCCAGGGCGGCGAAGACCGAACCGAGATTCTGGCCAGCGATGAAGATTCGCATCTGCGTGGGGTGCTTGGACACGTCCTCGAGCGCGAGGCCCAGGCCGTGCAACGTCACGGCGAGGACGACCAACCCGAGCATGGCGAGCAGGAGCCACAACATTGTGCGTGTGGTTCGAAGCTTGAGCACTTCGGCCCTCACCACGGTCATGCAGTGACCCCCGATGTGAGCGCCAGGTACGCCTCCTCGAGGCTTCGACCGTCCTGCAGTGACTTCAGGTCGGTGTCGGCAAGGAGCCGTCCCTCGCTGATCACCACGACGCGGTCGACCGACTGCGAGAGCTCCGCGAGCAGGTGGCTGGAGACCAGGGCGGTACCTCCGTTGGCAGTGAAGTCCTGAAGCAAGGAACGCAGCCAGGCGACCCCGGCGGGGTCGAGTCCATTGGCGGGCTCGTCGAGCAGCAGCACTTGTGGATTGCCGAGAAGTGCAGCCGCGAGGCCCAGACGCTGGCGCATCCCCAAGGAGTAGGTGCGGACCTGCCGATGCGCAGCCTTGGTCAGACCCACCGTCGCCAGCACGCCACCGATCGGGTGCTCGTCGAGGCCTGCAAGGGCGGCGATCACTCGGAGATGGTTGTAACCGGATCGTCGGGGGTGGAAGTCGCCGGACTCCAGCACTGCTCCGACCGTGCGGGCCGGTGATGCGAGGTCCCGGTAGGCCCGGCCGCCGAAGAGCGTGACGCCGGCTGTGGGTTCGACCAGTCCGAGCATCATCCGCAAGGTGGTGGACTTGCCGGCGCCGTTCGGTCCCAGAAAGCCGGTGACCGTTCCGGGCGACAGGTTGAAGGAGACGTCAGCGACCACGGCTCGGTTGCCGTAGGTCTTGGTGAGTCCGCGCACCTCGACCTCGACGTTCGTCACGTGGGTCGCCTGTCGGCTGCGCGGGCCTGACGTGCAAGGCGGCTGACGCGGCGGCGCACGTGTTCGGCCTGGGCATCGTCGCGAGCGCGGTCCGCCAGCTCGGCGGCCTTCGCAGGCGAGACCAGGCCGAGTCGTACCGCGGCTGCCAATCGCTCGACAACGTGGCTGGCGCGGACTGCCGCGGCCACGGAGCGGCGCACCGCCTCATCGCCATCCGCGAGGCGTGCTGCCTCATCAGAGGACAGTCGACCTGCCTCCAGGAGGTGCTTGACCTGTCGATCGCTGAGACCGTGGTGCGGAGTCGTGTTCGTCATGCCGACAAGTTATCGAGACAGACTGCATCATTCAAGACAATTTGTTTCGATCTTGTCGCTATGTAGCATTCGAGCATGCCGAGGCTGTGGACCACCACGATCGAGACGCATCGTCACGAGGTGCGAGCCGCGGTCGTGCAGGCCACCGGACAGCTCGTCGCAGAGCGCGGCCTCAAGGGCGTCTCGATGTCGGCCATCGCCCAGCTCGCCGGCATCGGCCGCGCCACGCTCTACAGGTACTACCCAGACGTCGACGCGATCCTTAACGCGTGGCACGAGGACCAGGTCACGGGCCACGTCGAGCGGCTGCTCGCAATCAGCGAACAGGCCGGCCCGGCGATCGAACGGCTGCGCCGCGTCCTCGCGGCGTACGCGGAGTCGAGGCAGCACTCGAGCCACGAGGACGCCGCCGACCTGGTCGCGTCCCTGCACGCAAGCCAGACCGTTCACCACCATCTGGAACAGCTCACCCGGGTCGTCGAGGGATTGATCGAGACCGCAGCCCGGGACGGCGACGCGCGTGGCGACGTGCCGCCCGCCGAGCTGGCGACCTTCGCACTGGCGGCCATGAGCAGTGCCGCGCACAGCAAGAGCAAGAACGCGATCAGCCGACTCCTCGCGGTCACGTTCGATGCGCTGTCGCCACGAGCAACCCGCGCGTAGGACGGGCGGTGATCCGTCGCCAGACCCCTCGGCGCCCCGACGATCTGTTCCCGACAGGGTGTCGGTATCATGGCTGTCATGAGACCGTCGTTCCTCGCGTTCCGGGAGCTGTCCTTCGCGCGGGGGCGGTTCGTGCTGATGGGAGCAGTGGTAGCTCTGGTCGCCGTACTGATGGTCCTGCTGAGCGGACTGTCCGTCGGGCTGGTGAACGATGGGGTGTCCGGGCTGCAGCGGCTGCCGGTCACGTCGTTCGCGTTCCAGCAGGACGTGGAGAAGAGCTCGGCCTTCTCGCGCAGCGTGGTGGGGACCGAGGTTGCG
The DNA here is from genome assembly GCF_036274455.1 of Nocardioides sp. Classification (GTDB taxonomy): domain Bacteria; phylum Actinomycetota; class Actinomycetes; order Propionibacteriales; family Nocardioidaceae; genus Nocardioides. Next base: position 10,466 of record NZ_DASUFR010000084.1, read on the forward strand.
AAGCGCTGGGCGGCGCAACCCGGGGTCGCGGACGCGGCACCGTTCGGGAACACGTTGGTCAATGGGCGGAGCAGTGACGGTGTCGAGGTGGATCTCGCGCTGTTCGGAATCGAGCGCGGATCGTTCCTCGAGCCGGACGTCAGCGCCGGGGTGCCGTTGTCCAGCGACGGCCAGGTCGTGCTGGCGCAGTCCGCCGACACCGAAGGCATCGCACTCGGCGACACCATCGTCCTCGAGCCGAGCGGGCAGCAGCTGAAGGTGGTCGGGTACCTCGACGGGCAGCACACCTTCGGCCACGTCGACATCGGGTACGTGACGCTGCGGAGCTGGCAGCAGGCCAAGGCCGGGCTCGGCGACGGCGAACCGCTGCCCGAGCGTGTCCTGAACGAGGCGACCGCGGTCGCCGTCCGGGCCGAGGCAGGTGCCGACCCCGACCTCGCGGCCGGCGACAAGGCGGCCGGTACGACGTCCCTGACACTCGAGGACTCCTACGGCGCTTCACCTGGGTACACGGCGGAGACCTCCACCCTCCAGCTGATCCAGGTCTTCCTCTACCTGATCTCGGCGCTTGTCGTCGGAGCGTTCTTCACCGTCCTGACCATTCAGCGTCGTGGCGAGATTGCCGTGCTGCGCGCCCTCGGAGCCAGCAAGCGCTACCTGCTCATGGAGAGCCTCCTGCAGTCGGTGGTGCTGCTGGTGGGATCGGCTGCGGCCGGCATCGCTGCCGGGCTGGGCCTGGGGGCGTTGATCAGTGGCACTGAGATGCCGTTCGCTCTCGAGGCCGGTCCGATCGCAGCAGCGACGGGACTGCTTCTCGTCCTGGGCGTGGCAGGCGCAGGCGTCGCCGTCCTGCGCATCACTCGCGTCGAGCCGCTCGCAGCCCTGGGAGGCAATCGATGACTGCTACGGCGACTGCCGGCCTCGAGCTGGCCACGGTGACGCTTGTTCACGGCGACGGAGACGAGACGGTGACCGCTCTCGACGCCGTCGACCTGAGACTCGCCGCGGGTGAGTTCGCGGCAGTCGTCGGGCCTTCCGGATCCGGGAAGTCGAGTCTCCTCGCGGTGGCCGGCGGCCTCACCACCCCGGCCTCGGGGCGGGTCGAGGTCGCCGGGACCGACCTGGTGGCTGCGTCACCCCGCGAGCGCGACGCCGTTCGGCGCCGGCAGATCGGCTTCGTGTTCCAGAGCACGAACCTGGTGCCGGCCCTGACTGCTCTCGACCAGGTGCGCCTTCCGTTGACCTTCGAGCGGCGCCGGGACGCACGGGATCCGCGGGAACTCCTGGCCGAGGTCGGCATGGAGCGCAGGGCCGGTCGGCGTCCGCACGAGCTGTCCGGAGGCGAGCGGCAGCGGGTCGGTATCGCCCGCGCACTGGTCACCCGCCCGCGCCTGCTCCTGATCGACGAGCCGACCGCGGCGCTGGATCGCCAGCGCAGCCAGGAGATCGTGGGCTTGCTCGCCCGGGAAGCACGCGAGCACGACGTCGCCACACTGATGGTCACCCACGACCACGACGTCCTGCACCACTGCGACCGGGTGTATGAAATGGTCGACGGGCGCCTGACCCCGGCCTGAGGCACCCGCTTGGGCTGCGCAGATCACCTTCGGCGAAGGGAGCGACCATGCCTCGCATCGACGCGCCGACCGTCGCCGAGCACCACGCCCGCCAGCGACGTGCCTTGCTCGACGCCGCCCGTGCCCTGCTGGCCGAAACCGGTCAGGCTCCGTCCATGGCCGAAGTGGGCCGACGAGCGGGACTGGCCCGCAGCAGTGTCTACCAGTACTTCGACTCGCCTCACGGGCTTCTCCACGCCGTCGTGGCCGACGTGTTCCCCGACTGGGCGAGCCGAGTCCAGCACCAGGTCGACCAGGCCGGCTCACCCGGCGAACGGGTCTGGGCCTACGTCGAGGCCAACATCGCTCTCTTCGCCAGCTCCGAGCAGGCCGTGGCCGAAGCACTCGCACGCGTGGTCGACCCCTCCGTACTCCGCGGGCCGATGCAGGACTTCCACGCCCAGCTCCAGGTGCCCCTGCGCGAGGCGCTGGAAGACCTCGGCGAACCCGACGTCGCTCGCATGGCCGAGACCATCGACGCGCTCATCGTCCACACCAGGCGGCGCCCAGACACCACCCACGTGCGCGGCAACGGGGAAGTCCCGGACGACCAGGCCCTCGCTCTGCTGCGCCGCCTCATCGGTGGCTACCTCCGGGTGACTTCGGACTGAGCGACCGGTGCTTGGCGTGTACCCCAGCGAGCCCGGCGCTCCTGGGGGACCTGCACTCCTGCTGAGACAACAGCGACCGGAGGTGGACCGGGTGGGAGCTTTCCCACGATGCTTGCGTCGTGACTGCGACGGCCGGTCGGCGCCTCGTCGGGCGGGACGACGAGATCCACCTGCTCCGTGAACGGTTGGACGCCATCGGTGCCCGACCGGTCGTGACGGGGCTGGAGGGGGAGCCCGGCTCCGGCAAGACGGCGCTGCTGGCCGAGATCGTGGCCGAGGCGCGGTCACGCGGGGTCGCGGTCATCATGGCTCGGGGCAGCGAGGCGGAGGCGAACCTTCCGTTCGCCGCGCTCCATCAGCTGCTGCGACCGCTGCTGCACAAGGTCGACCAGCTCTCGACCCCGCAGCGTCGGGCGCTGCTCGCGTGCTTCGCGATGGGCGAGGACGACGAGGTCAACCCGCTCTTCGTCTCGCTGGCGACGCTCGAGCTGCTGGTGGAGCATGCTCTGGGCGCGCCGGTCCTGGTCGCCCTGGACGATGTCGACCGGATGGACGGGCCGTCGGTCGATGTGCTGGGCTTCGTCGTCCGACGGCTTCAGGGGGAGCGCGTCGGGGTGGTGTGCACGTCGCGGCCACCGGCGTTGGAGCTGGGCGATGGGTCGACGGACGAGTGGGTAGGGCTCGATGGCCTGGACGTTGACTCGTCGACCGAGCTGCTGCGCTCTCGCTCGACGCGGCTCTCGACGACTCTCGAGCAGCGTGTCGTGCGAGAGGCCGGCGGGAACCCGCTGGCCCTGCTCGAGTTCGCGTCGGCGCTCGAGGCGGGTCGACTGACCTGGACCGACCTCGACGACGACCTCCCGATGACCTCACGGCTCGAGACCGCCTTCGCGGTACGAGCCGGAGAGCTCGACCACGCGGCACGGGCCGTTGTCGACGTTGCGGCGGTCGACGACGGCAGCAGCCTCGGCGACGTCCTCGCCGCGGCCACGATCCTGCACGGCGCCGCTCTGGGGCCCGAAGCGCTCTCGACACCGCAGCTGCTGGGCTTGCTGACGGTCTCCGGGGACCAGTGCCGGATCGCCAGCCCGCTGGTCGGCTCCGCCCTCAGGCAGACGATGTCGGCGTCCAGACGGAGGCAGGCGCATGCCGCGCTCGCCGAAGTCCTGGTCGCCGATCGTGACCGAGCGATCTGGCACCGGGCCGCGGCTGTGCAGGGTCGCGACGAGCAGGTCGCGACGGACCTGGAGCGAGCGGCCGCCGACGCGCGACGACGTGGCGCGGTCGCCACCGCCGTTGCGTGGCTGGACCGCGCAGCCGCGCTGAGTCCCGCCCCCGAGTCGCGGGCGTCGCGCCTCCTCGGCGCTGCCGAGCTGGCCTTCGAGCTCGGCCGCTTCGACCAGGTGGAGGAGATCAAGGCGCGGGTGGCCGGCACCGAGCTCAGCCTGCGTGACAGGTCCCGGCTCACCTGGCTGGAGGGGGCATTCCACGACGGCTCGTCGAGCGAGCCGGCCGAGGTGAGCCGCCTGGTGGGCCTGGCCCGCCGGGCCACGGTGGACGGCGACGTCGACCTTGCGCTGCAGCTGCTGTTCGGAGCCGCTCGCCGGGTGTGGTGGCGAGATCCGGGGGACGACGTCAGGGCCGAGATCATGGCCGCGGTGCGACAGGTGCCTCTGCCGGCTCGTGATCCGAGGATCCTCGCCGCGATGGGGCTCGCCGAGTCGTTCGACCTCAGCCCGACCGTCATCGAGCAGCTCGGGGCGTGGCCTTCGGACGCGGACGGGCGACCGGACCTCGCCGGGCTGCTCGGCATCGCGGCGTTCTGCGTCGGGGAGTTCGACCGGGCTGAGGTGTTCCTGACGATCGCGATCCAGGAGCTGCGCGCCCACGGCCGGCTGAGCCTGCTGGCCGAGGCCCTGGCGATCCGCGCGTGGGCCGAGGTGAACCTCGGTGTGTTCGACCCTGCGCGCTCCGCCGAGGAGGCCGTGCGGCTCGGCGACGAGACGGGGCAGGCCGTGTGGGCGGCAACGGCGCGCATCGCCGTCGCGGTCGCCGACGGAGTGGCCGGCCGGTGGGACCCGCGGCACGCACTGCTCGCCGAGGCCGAACACACCGCCGTACGCATGCCCAACGCGAGCTCGTCCCTCCTGGCCGGCGTGCAACAGGCCCGCGGCATGGCCGAGCTGGGCGCTGACCGTCCGGAGCAGGCGTACGGCGAGCTCCGTCGCATCTTCATGCCCGACGACCCGGCGTTCCAGCGCGTGCAACAGCTCTGGGCCGTCGGCTACCTCGCGGACGCCGCCGTGCGGACCGGTCGTCGCGACGACGCGCAAGAGCTGCTCGGGGCGGCGATCCAGCTGGCCGGCCCCACGCCGGCGTCCGGGTACGCCGTCGCCTTGGAGTACGCCGGCGCGGTGCTCGCCGACGACGTGTCCGCCGAGGCCGCGTTCGGGGACGCGTTGGCCGGCGGTGCCAGCTGCTACCCCTGGCACCGGGCGCGCCTCCAGCTCGCCCAGGGATCGTGGCTGCGCCGGCGGCGCAGGGCGGTCGAGTCCCGTGAGCCCCTCCGGGCCGCTCGCGGGACGTTCGCGGCGCTGGGGGCCGGCACCTGGGCGGCGAGGGCCGACCAGGAGCTCCGGGCGGCGGGTGAACCGGGGTGGCAACCCGTGGCGAGCCCGCGCGAGCACCTCTCGGCGCAGGAGGCGCAGATCGCGGAGCTCGCAGCGCAGGGGCTCTCCAACCGGGAGATCGGACAGCGACTCTTCGTGTCGCACCGCACGGTCGGCTCGCACCTCTATCGCATCTTCCCGAAGCTCGGGATCACCAGCCGGAACCAGCTCGCCGTCGCACTCGCGCCCCGGGACTGAGCTGTCAGAGCGTCGGGACGAGCCCGCCGTCGAGGGTGATGTCAGCGCCGGTGAGGTTGGGCCACCGGCCACTGGCGAGGACCACGGCGAGGTCGGCGACCTCCTCGGGCCGGGTGAAGCGGTTCGTCACCATGGCGGCGGCCGCCTGCCGCTCCACGGAGGCCGGGTCCTGCCCGGTGGCGCTCCCGACGACATCCGCGACACCGCCGGAGCCGAGCCAGAGGTCGGTCGCGACCGGGCCCGGGTTGATCGCGTTCGCCCGGACGCCCCGGGCGCCGTACTCCTTGGAGACCGACTTCGTGAGGTTCACCAGCGCGGCCTTCGCGGCCGAGTAGTCGACGACGAGGGGATCGGGAAGGACGGCGTTGACCGAGCCGATCGTGACGATGCTGCCGCCACCCCGCGCGACGAGCACGGGCAGCGCCGTGCGGATGGCGCGGACGTGAGCGAGCAGATCGAGCTCGAGGGTCTGCTGCCACATCTGGTCCGTGACGCTCTCGAACCCTTCGGGGCGCGGGCGGACGAAGCCGACGTTGTTGACGAGGACGGCGAGGTCGGGCCCAGCGGCCTCCACGAGCCGGCCAGGACCGTCGGGCGTCGCGAGGTCGACCTCGACGACCTGCACGCCGTCGGCCACGAGGGCGGCCAGCTCGTCCGTGGTCGACAGTGATCCGGCGACGACGCGGGCTCCCTCGCGGGTGAACGCCCGGACCGTCGCCAGCCCGATGCCCCGGCCGGCACCCGTCACCAGGACGGTCACACCCTCCAGCTGCAGCTCCATGGCGAAGACGCTAGGAGTGGCGTCGGACCCGCGTCTTGAGTCGGATGACTGAGTCGCTCCGCGGCGCCGGGGTTCGGTCATCGACAGTCATGTGACTGAAGCCGACTGCTCGCCTCGAGGGTCACGATCGCTCCGTCACCCACTCGACGGAGGAGCAGAACATGTCCGACACGCGACGCCCAGTGGTCTTCATCCACGGTCTCTGGCTGCACGCCACCTCGTGGCAGCCGTGGGTCGATCTCTTCGACCAGGCCGGTTACGCGGCCACCGCCCCCGGGTGGCCCGGCGACCGGGAGACCGTCGAGGAGTCCCGAGCGAATCCCGACGACATCGCCGACAAGGGGATCGACGACGTCGTCGAGCACTACCTGCGGCTCTTCGAGGGCCTGGACCGCAAGCCGATCCTGGTCGGGCACTCCTTCGGCGGGATGATCTCGGAGAAGCTGCTCGGAATGGACGCCGCGGACGCGGCCATCGCCATCGACGCCGCTCAGATCAAGGGGGTGCTTCCCCTGCCGCTGTCGGCGCTGCGCGCCACGCTGCCGGTCTTCAAGAACCCGGCGAACAAGCACAGGGCCGTCTCGCTGACCAGGGAGCAGTTCCGCTACAGCTTCGGCAACGCTGTCAGCGAGGAGGAGTCCGACGCGCTTTACCACGCCTGGACGATCCCCGCGCCCGGCAAGCCGCTGTTCGAGGCAGCCGCGGCGAACTTCTCGCTGCACTCGCCGGCCGCTGTCAACACGCACAACGACGACCGCGGCCCGCTGCTGCTGATCATGGGCGGCAAGGACCACACGGTGCCGGAGGTGATCACGAAGTCCACGCTCAAGCAGTACCGCGACTCCGTGGCGGTCACGGACATGCTCGAGTTCGAGGACCGCGGCCACTCGCTGGTCGTCGACGGTGGCTGGAAGGACGTCGCCACGGCCTGCCTCGAATGGCTCGAGAAGCAGGGGCTGCGCGGCGACTCCTGAACCACGGCTCGAGCCTCGTTCCCGACGGCGTGCGCCCATCAGGCCATGAGCAACCAGTGGCTGGTATCCCTACCGGCCCGTCTGGAGGTCTTCGGTCCGCTCGCCCATGTCGGCAGCGCGGATCAGTGATGAGACGAGCCCCTGGGCCTTCGTGATCGCCTGGTCCAGCGTCAGCAGCCCGACCTCGACCTGCCCGGCTTCCAGGGACCACTTCGCCGCTGCCATGTCCTGGATGAGGGAGTCGTTGATCTCGATCGCCTTCCGGTGCAGCAGCGCGGCCTTCGCCAGCCGGAGCTGCTCCAACTCGGCCCGGCGCGCGCGGTCGGTGGCCTCGCCGAGCAGCACCCCCAGCAGCAGCATGGGCAGGCAACGTGACAACCAGCCGGTCGGCGTGAGCGAGACATCCCGAGCCACCACCCAGACCACGGTCAGGCCTATCGCCACGAGGCCGGCGACGGCACCGCCGCGCACGCCGTACGCGACCGCCATCAGTGCGATGGGGAGGGCGTAGAGCATCGAGTACGCGTCCATCGGGGTCCCCGTGAGAAGACGGAGCGTCAGGATCGCCGCGAACAGTGCGACCGCCACGCCCAGGGCGAACCGGGGACGCTGCTGGAACCAGGGCTGGACCGCAGCCGCCCGACGCGAGCTTCGATGGATCATGGCCCCAAGCGTGTGCGACCGATCGCCGCAATGGCAGGGACCAAGGTCACTAGTGAACGTGACCCACCGAGAACCCGGTGGTTCATGCGGCGCTCGTGCGGTCGTCCGATGGTGGAGGGGCGCTTCGGTGGTGGTGGAGCGAAAGGAATCTCTCCTGGGCCGGCAGGGCGTGCATGCCCTGGGCCAGCCAGGTCCGGGAGGCGTGCTCGGAGCGGTCGATCAGCTCGTGGGCGTGTCCGAAGTCGGCGGCGGAGACGCTGAGAGGACACAGCGGAGGTAGCACGTGGACGCTGATCGACGGGTCGTATCCCGCCACCTCATCGATCAGCCGTTGCTCGATCAGCAGGGTCAGTGCCTGGACGGCCACGCCGAGGGCGGAGCGAGGCGGAGTGGTGAGCGCGCAGGGGTAACCGGCGGGAAGGACGTAGACCTCGGTCGCGCCGAGCTCGACCGCCTGGCTGACCGCAGCGTGGTGCGCCACGCCTCCGTCGACGAGCAGCCGTCCGTGGTGCGCCACGGGTGGGAGGACGCCGGGGATCGCGCAGCTGGCGAGGACCGCGGCGGTGGGGTCGCCCGTGGACAGGAGGACCTCCTCGCCGCAGAGGAGGTCGGTGGCGACCATGTGCACGGGTATCCGTGCGTCCTCCAGCCGTCCCATGGTCACGTGGTCGTCGAGTAGCCGGCGCAGACCCGTGTCGGGGAAGAGCGACCGCGCTCGACCGGCCACCGCGAGCAGCGCGCGGCGCGACGCAACCGGGAAGACGTCGGAACGTCGCAGCCCTCCCCACAGAGCGGCGAGCCGCGCGAGAGACTCCGGTGACGTGCCGTGCTGGGCCACCCAGGCCGCGTTGACGGCGCCCGCGGAGGTGCCGACAAGGAGGTCCGGTCGTACTCCACGGGCGCCGAGGGCCTGGAGCATGCCGACCTGGACCGCGCCGAGGCTTCCGCCCCCGGAGAGCACGAATGCGGTGGGCACGGTCGCCTCGGCTCGGGCTCGGCTCAGCGGAACCGCGCGGGGAACTGCGCGATGATGCCCGAGCTCAGGGCGTCGGCCATGTCGAGGATGTGGTGGTGGATCGCGTCGTAGGCGCGGATGCTCGCTCGATAGTGGTCGGTCAGCTCCGCCGACGCCTCGGCCAGGGTCTGGTCGAGGTGAACGCGCATCATGTCGCGCAGCGCGGTCCGGGGCCAGACGCGAGGGTCGAGTGCGGAGATGGCATCGGCGACGTCCTTCCCGTTGGCATACCAGCGGGTGTTGGCGGAGTCGAGGGCAGCCTGGTCGCCTGCCTTGGCGGCCTTGAGGACCTCGACCGCGATCGTGATGTGGTCGTGGAGGAGTCCGGCCAGCCGGTCGCCGGCTCGGTCGCCGTAGAAGGGCTTGATCGCGTCGCCGATGTCGACCTGGTTGCGCAGCAACCGCCTTGCGGCGGCGGCGAAGCCGTCGGAGTCGTCGGCAAAGGCAACGATCGCTGCTCGCGTCCACACGATGTGGTCCTCCCACAGCTTGCGCATCTCGTCGTGGAAGCGAGCCTGGGACGCGCTCATCGCGTGGGTGCTGTCCGCGTGGGCGTGCGCGTTGGCGTGGCTCTCCGCGTGTGCCTCGTCGTGGCTGCTCGTGGCGCCGACGATCAGCGCAGCGAGGAGAGCGACGGCCGCCAGCACCGCAACCGGGATGGGGAGGGCCGCCCGCATCGAGGAGTTGTTCATCGGGGTTCCTTTCGGGTGCGCGGGAGGCCGAGGACTGCCACGGCGGCAGCCACCTCCGCGAGACTCGTGACCGTTCCGAGGACGTCGACCGGCTCGGGCTCGGGGATCAGCAGCGGGATGCCGGTGGTGCGGGAGAGGAGGTAGCACCCGGAGACGCCCAGCAGGACCGCCGCGATCCGGTACGCCGGCCCCGGGGAGGTGCGCACTCCGAGCGCTGCCGCGGCGAGGAGCAGCACCGACAGGCCGAACGCTGCGCCGATGAGCGGACCCTCCTGGAGGTGCGCCGGCACCAGGGCAGCGTGCACGCCCGCACTCGCAGCGCAGACCATGGCGACCCCGTCGCGCACGGGTCTGTGGACCTTGGCCCGCCCGGGGTCGACCGTCGAGACGGCAGAAGGGCTCATGCCATGCTCGTGTCGCGCTGACCGTGGTGCTTACCCGGCGGGACGGGATTGTCCGTCAACGGTAAGAACGCCGTCCTTGGACGACACGAACCGCTCGACGACGTGCGGATCTGGCGGTTGGCTCAGCCGGCGTGTCGGGTCACCTGGCGGCGCGGCGAAGGTCTGGCCCGCGGCGTGGACACCCACCGCAGGACCACCCGCATCGTGAGGTCAACCGCACTGCCCGGCCAGGAACCCGTGCGCGTCCGGGATAGTCTGCAGCGACATCTGTGGGGGAGTCCGGGGCGCGGCCCGGTCGCCCGATTCGGCCAGGGCGGGTACCGCCTCCTCGCGCAGGTCGGTCCCGTTCGCCCTACCCAGGGTCGACTCGGCGGGGGTGGTCCGTTCGAGGAATCGCAGGAGCTCCACGGGGAAGGGCAGCACGAGGGTCGAGTTCCGTTCAGCAGCCACCTCGACCACGGTCTGGAGTAGCCGTAGCTGCAACGCGGCAGGGTGCTCCGCCATGACCTCGGCCGCCTGGGCGAGCTCCTCCGATGCCTGGAGCTCTCCGTTGGCGGTGATGACGCGGGCACGTCGCTCGCGCTCCGCTTCGGCCTGCCGTGACATCGAGCGCTTCATCGACTCCGGCAGCGCGACGTCCTTGATCTCGACTCGCTCGATGTGGACGCCCCAACCCAGGGCCGGGCTGTCGATCATCAGTGCCATGCCCTGGTTGAGCTGCTCGCGGTCCGACAGCAGGTCGTCGAGGTCGCTCTTCCCGATGATGGAGCGCAGCGAGGTCTGGGCGACCTGTCCGATCGCCGCGAGGTAGTCCTGGACGTCGACGACCGCGCGCACCGGGTCCATCACGCGGAAGTAGACGACCGCGTCCACGCGAACCGTGACATTGTCCCGGGTGATGCCGTCCTGTGCCGGAACGGGCATGGTGACGATCTGCATGTTGACCTTCTGCAGCCGCTCGACGAACGGCACCAGGAGCGCGAGGCCCGGTCGTCGCGGCCCCGAGACGACTCTCCCGAGCCGGAAGACGACGCCGCGCTCGTACTGCTTGATCACCCGGACGCCGGCTCCGACGACAACGGCGCCCGCGGTGCCGACGAGCAGAAGCGTCCAGAGAAGGAAGGTCATGGTCTCTCCGTTTCCGAGCTCGCTCTCGACCTCCACCCTCCGCGATCTCGGCACCGTCGAGAATGGCCGACGTCGGCGATTCTCTCGGGCCGCTGCTTTCCGATACCCGGCAACAAGCAGCAGGGCTCGGGCTGAGTCGAGGTCGTCCGCATCACAACGCGAAACGGGTCGGGATGGACCAATTGCCGGATGTCGGCAAGCAAGGGCCGCACTTGTCCGCCGGTGACGGCCAGTGACCAATGGCAGCGCGCCGGGCACGGTGGAGGTCGTGAGGTTCGAACCAGTCGGCGCTGGACCCGGTGGCAGCCCGCAGGGGCCGAGCCGCGTCACGGCTGGTGGCTCCGTCGTATGGCGGACCATCGAGCCGAGGTGGCCGACGTGAGCGTGTATCGGGCCGGTTGGCTCACGCTCGCGCTGTGCTCGGCTGTGGTTGGTCTCGGTGCTGCCGTGGCCCTGCTCGAGGCCGCGGTGCTGGTCGTGATGCCGCTCTTCGCGATCGTCGGCTTCCTGGGGGCAACGATCTTCGGCCCCCACTCCGCTGCCGCCACACCGTGGAGCCGGACCCTCCGCCTGTGCCGTGTCGCCGCTCTGTCGGCCACAGCGGGCGGCGCCGCGGCGGGACTCGTGGCTCTCCTGGGCATCCCCGGCTTGCTTGTGGTGATCGTCGTCGCGGCAACGTCGCCCGGCGCCCTCCGAACCTGCCGACACGGACTGCGCTCGGTGCGGCGCCCGACCCCGGGACAGCTCGACTCGCTCGCTCGCTCGTTCGCGTACGCGAACCCGATGTTCGTCCCGTCCGAGCCGACGATCGACCTGCGTCTGCTCACCGACGACCAGCTGCGCCACGCCTGGCAGGACAGCGAGGCCGCGATCGCGAGCCCGCCCACTGCACGCGCGCTGTTGTGTGCCATCGAGGTGCGCGGGCAGTACCTGGACGAGATCGAGAGGCGGCAGCCGAGCCTCCCCAAGGCATGGCTCTCGTCCCGTGCCGGCGCGCCAGGGAGTGCCCTGCCGTACGCCGCTGCGGCGAGCCTGGAGTCACCGACCATCGACTGGGACGAGCTGATCGGTGGTCAGGCGAGCGACCGATGACCACGTGGGACCGGATCCTTTCCCGCCCGGTTGTGGACCGCCGCGCCTGCACGGGCAGGTCAGTCACAACAACACCGGGAGGGAGTCAGCAATGACAGTCAGCGAGTTCGTGATCTCGTTCATCGTCATGGCCGTCGCGGTCATGACCATCCTCGTGGTCGGAACCATCGGCGCCGCGGATCTGCTGCACCGTCCGCGCAGAGCCGACGGGGCTGAGAAGTCCTCGGACGGCGGCCATCCTGCAGAGCCGGAGGACGCCGGAGCGCGTCCGGCCTCCCGGCAGGACTCCCAGCGCGAGTCCGTCTCCCCTCATGACGCCGAGGTGGTCGACGCCCTCCTGCCGCTGGGCTCCCGCCTCTCGTTCGTCTGGCATCCGAGGAGCCGCCGCGCCATGGGCCCGGGCACGGACCACGAGGACCCGCCGCGCGGCCGGGCTGCCTGAGGCCACGAGGTGAACAATCGGAGGCGAGGAGTGACCCAGGTGCGTGAGGTGCAGGTGCGGAGGATCTACGACGACCCGTCGGACGACGACGGCATCCGCGTGTTGGTGGACCGGCGGTGGCCTCGGGGGGTGAGCAAGGCCCGTGCCGAGCTGGACGAGTGGTGCGTGGACGTGGCCCCGTCGGATGCGCTGCGAAGGTGGTACGGGCACGCTCCGGAGAGGTTCGACGAGTTCAGGTCTCGCTATCGGCAGGAGCTCGAGGAGCCTGGGAGGGCCGCGGCCCTGCGGCACCTGCGGGTCATGGCGGCGCACGGCCGGCTGACGCTGCTCACCGCGACGAAGCGGGCCGAGCTGAGCCAGGCGGCCGTGCTCGCGGAGATCCTCGGCGCCGGTTGAGCGCGTCGGTGCGTCCGCGCTCGAGGTGGCTTGCCGGGGGTGAGGAACTGCCATGTACTGGCGGTGGTGTCGCTGATGGACGGGACGTGGGCGTGAACAGTGATCGAGCCGTGGATCGGGGCTCGGGTCGGGACGAGGGGTGGCTGCTGCGGGTGGCCGAGCTGGCCAGCCGGGACGCCGGTGGGGTGTCGGGTGAGTTCCTGGGCGACTATCTTCCGATGCTGGCCGAGGCGGCGACGTTCGGTCGGTTCCCGGGGCGGGCCCAGCTCGAGGCGGTGCGGCTGCAGGGTCGCCGGGCGGCCGAGGCCGGGGTGCCGGCGGGTCGGGGGGTGGACCTGTATCTCTCGGCGGCGCGTCGGGTGTGGACCGAGCTTCCG
>NZ_DASUFR010000085.1:0-16256 GCF_036274455.1 Nocardioides sp.
CGGTCCGCCCATCTCGACCGACCCGCCGGTCCCCGACGTGCCGTACGGCGGCCCCGCCGACGCCGTCGACGCCGCCACGGTGCGCGCGCCGATGACTGCCCAGAGCGTCGCGAAGGGCGTGGGCAAGGCTGCCCTCTGGGTCGGCATCCGCGCCGTGCTCTTCTTCGCGGTGAAGGCCCTCGTCAAGGGCCTCGCCAAGCGCTGACCCGGCGCTCGGTCAGGCCGGGACGGCGCGCCGCCACTCGCGGCGGGCGGCCACGGCGAGCGCGAGCGCGATCGCGGCCGGCACGAGCGCGAACATCCACTCGAGCTCGCCACCGCCCGAGTCGGGGTGCGCGCCGGTGAGCCGCTCGATCCAGTCCGGCACCACCGCGGTGACCGCGGCGAGCACCGCGGCGAGGCCGGCCAGCGCCGCCTCGACCCAGAACCTCGCCCGCAGGCCACCGCCCGTGGCCGGCTGCTTCTGCTCCTGCCCCTGTGCATCGATCATCCGACTGCCTCCGCCTGATCTGAGATTCCCAGCTGTTCGAAGAGCACGGCCACCATTCCGGCCGCGGTCGTGGTGCCCCGCCCGACGAGCGTCACCACCTGGCCCTGGCCGCCGTCGCCGGTCACGGTGAGCCCGCTGCGGACCTCGCCGTTCGCGTTGGGGTCGAAGCGCACCGTGACACTCGTCGATCCGCTCGGCGGGATCGTGAACGGCAGCGCCGGGGGCGCCGGCAGCGAGAAGCGGGCGTTGCCGCGCGGATCGGGGGCGAGCCCGGTGATCCGCAGCGGTGCGTCCCCGAGGTTGCGCAGCTCGAGGGCCAGGTCGCTGGGTGCGCCCGTGCGCACCACGCCGAACTCGACGAACGCCCGCGCACCCAGCCGCGGGGCACCCGCGGCGACGCCGAAGCCGGTCACCTTCACCGGCACCGTCGGGTTCTCGGTGTCGTCGGACCGGACGGTGAGGAAGGCACCCCGGTCGCCGACTGCAGTCGGGGAGAAGACGACGTCGAAGGTCCGCCGTTCGCCGGGGGCCATCGTCAGGGGGAGGACGGCACCGGGCGGTACGGACTCGACGGTCACGTCCCCGACGGCGCCCTCGATGCCGGTGACGTGGACGTCGGCGGCACCGACGCTGTGGAGCACCAGCGGGCGGCGCACGGTCTCGCCGACCTGCAGGTCGCCGAAGCCGAGGTCCGCCTCGACGTGCAGCGCCGGCCCGGTGGGGACCCGCAGCTCCCAGGCCGAGCGCCCGTAGGTGCCGACCCGGACCACCGGCGGGTTGACGCTCATGTCGGCGGCGATCGCCTGCACGCCGGCGCGGGGGAGGTTCGGTCCGATCCGCTCCCAGCTCGGCCCGGCCGGGTCCAGCCTGAGGACGCCGAGGTCGGTGGCCAGCAACAGCCGGGACGGGTTGACGGTGGTGTCCCACACGGCGCCGTGCACCGGTACGTCGGGCAGGTTGCCCGCCGCCGCGTCGAAGACACCCCCGAGCTCCCGCCAGGGCACCGCGCCGCCGGTGGTGCGGCCCTGGTTGGTTGTCTCGAAGACGTGCCGGGTGCGGCGGCTGGTCGCCGTACGGCTGTATCCCGAGCAGACGACGGCGACCCGCTGGCCGTTGGGCACCTGCGGGTCCTCGAGGATCTGGGAGATGAAGCTGCGGGCGCCGACGTCGGACGCGAAGTTCGCCGGCGCGCCGGCGCCCAGGAACGACGCCCCGTCGTTGGTCGAGAGGCGCACCCGATAGTTGCGGTTGTTGCCGAACAGTGCCCCGGTGGCGAGCCACAGCCGGCCGTCGACGGGTGCGTGCAGCGCGGTGATGAAGTCGGCGAACACCGCCATCGCGACGAAGGAGATCCCTCCGTTCGTGCTCCGGTAGAGCGTGCGGTCCATGGACACGAAGATCTTGGTCGAGGGACCTCCGGCGACCGGCACCATGGCGATCCTGACGAGATAGCCGCTCCCCGGCAGCCCCCGGCCGATCGCGAGCCCGACGACACGGGGGGCCGCACCGGGCGCGCCGTTGCCGGCGACGCCGTCGAGGATGAAGGAGTTCGCGTCGAGCACCGTGATCTGCCGGCCGGCGCCGTTGGCCGCCGCGTTGCCGGTCACGTCCGAGACCGTGACCTGGTCGCCGGTGAGGAACCCGTGCCCCTGTGCGGTGACCACGATCGGGTTGGCGTTGGTGGTGGTGAAGACCGGCAGCGAGCCGTTGACGCCGGGACCCCGCAGCCGCCCGGTCCGGGAGACGTACTGCCCCGAGGCCGAGCCGTCGGAGCCGTCGAGGGAGAGCCGGGTCGGCGAGATCACGGTGACCTGCCAGGCGGACCGGGCGTCGGTGTTGTTGGCCGCGACGTTGCCCTCGACCGTCTCGATCCGCACCCGCTGGCCCGTGGCACAGCCGTGCGGCGTCGCGGTCTCGATCTCGATCGGCGCGCTGAGCGTGGCGGCCACGATGTCGACCTGGGTGAGGAAGCGGTCCCCCGTCACCCGCGGGAACGGTCCGAACGCCGGCACCGTCGTGCCGTTCTTCCCGTTCAGCGTGAACCGTCGCTTGTCCACCACGGTGACCGTGGCCGCGCCGTTGGCCAGGTTGTTGCCACCCCGGACCCCGGAGATCGTGACCACGTCCCCGGTCCGGAAGGAGTGCCCCGCCACGGTGACCCGGACCGGGTTGGTGTTCTCGACGTTCTCGATCTGGGTACGGCGCTCGGCGAGCCCGGAGTTCGCGAACGACCAGGTGGCCCCGCCGTTCGTCGTCCGCATCAGCTGGCCGTTGCGGGTGCCGAAGACGATGTCGGGGTCGAAGGAGTCCACCGCGACCGGTCCGCCGTCGGCGTCGACCCCCGCCACCCAGACGCCGGACGCGTCGCCGCGCCGGTGCCCGGCGGTGCCGGTGTCCTGCAGGCCGGTGAAGCTCACCGCGTTGTTGCCGGCCCCGCGACCGATGTCGAGCGAGGTCATCAGGTTCGTGGCGACGCCCTGGTTGAGTGCGGTGAAGGTCATCGCCCCGGCGGCCGTCGTGCCCGAGATCGCGACCCCGCCGTCGGTGCCGTGGTAGGCCGGTGTGGGTGCGACCGGCGCGACCGCGGGCGCGAGGTTCCAGCTCCACCACGTCGGCGGCGGGAACACCAGCTCGTGGTGGTCCCAGTGCAGGAGCGTGGTGCTCGGTGACCGGCCGAAGCCGACCATCTGGTCGACACCGCCCGCGGTGACCGGGTTGACCGTCGGCCAGGTCGTCCCGCCGTCGACCGACCGCCAGAGCTGCTGCTGCGCGCCGTAGACGCGGGTGGAGTCCTGGGGGTCGACGGCCACCAGCAGCATGTAGTTGGTGAACCCGCCACCGTCGACGTTGACCCGAGGCGTGAACGCCGGGCACAAGGTCCAGCTGCCACCGAAGTCGCGGCTGCGAAACATGCCGACGAAGATGCCCTGGTTGACTCCCTCGATGTCCTGGACGGAGATGTAGAGGGTGCCGGCGCGCGGCAGCAGCGACTGGGTGAACGCGACCCGGCCGTGCGTGGAGGGCGGACCTCCGGTGTTGCGCATCAGGTTCGGCGAGAGCACGAGCTCGCCGGTGGAGGTGACGGTGAGGCGGAAGAGGCCGCGGTCGGGGTTGAGCGTGGTGGTCCCGAGCAGCCGGCCGGCGCCGGCGAAGTAGGCCGTGTTGAAGGCGTCGGCAGGCCCGGCCAGGGTGGCGCCCGCTCCGCCGTACGCCGCGTTCATGGTCAGGCCGGCCAGCCGGATGGTGTTGGGGTCGCGGACCCGGACGCTGGCCGAGTTGCCGGGCGCGGCGATGCCGGGTAGGCCGAGGACGCTCACGCGGTCGCCGGCGAGCAGGTTGTGCGCGGCGACGGTGAGCTCGACTCCGCCGGCGACGTTGACCGCCGCGGTGATCGCCTGGGGGGCCGCGTGCCGCGGCCCGTCGACGATGCCACCGCCGGCGTACGCCGCGTTGCCGCGGGACCCGACGAGAGCGAAGGTGTCGGGGGAGAGGACCCGGATCGGCCAGGAGCCGTTGGCGTTGGTGTTCCCGGTCACGCCGCTGACCGCGACGATGTCGCCGGTCACCCAGCCGTGCCCCACGCAGGTGACCACGATCGGGTTCGGCGCCGCCGGGTTGGTCGCACCCGTCACCGGCTGGGTGACCGGGTGGGACGGGCCGATCGCGAACCCGCTCACCGCGCCGGTCCCGTTGCCGTCCGAGCCACGTAGCGTGACGTGGTCGGCGTCGACCACGTCGACGACCCACGTGCCGTTGGCCTGGGCGTTGTCGGTCACCCCGCCGATGGTCACCTTGTCGCCCGCCACGAGCCCGTGGTTGGGGAGGGTGACGGCGATGGGAGCCGTCGGGGTGGCGTTGCCGACCCGGATCGTGCGCATCCAGCCCTGGTCGAGCTCCAGCGCCGAGATCAGCCCCGTGCGGACCGGGCGCCCGTCGTCGTACGTCGGATGGTTGGCGCCGAAGTTCCGGCCGCCGTCGCGGGAGTAGTAGAGCCCGGTCTCCGCGGCGACGAGGAGCGTGCCGGCCGCCGGGCAGACCATCCGGATCACACCCCGGTCGGAGAGGAACGGCGGCTGCCTCGCGTCGAAGAGCATCGGGCCGGCGGCGGCGTTGAACGCGCCGGTCATGGTCAGCCCGCCGATCCGCAGGTTGTCCGCGTCGATCCGGCGGACGGGCCCCTCACCCCGGGCGCCGACGATGCCCGGGAGCCCGACCGCGACGACCCGGTCGAGGCTTGCGTAGCCGTGCGCGGCGACGGTGACCCGCACCCCGCCGGCCACGTTGGCGGCGGCGGTGATCGCCTGCGGCGGGCGACCGGCCGGCGAGTTCAGCCGCGACCAGCTCTGGCCGCCGTCGACCGACTTGAACAGACCGGCCGACTTGGCCATGCCGGCCGCGCCGTTGAACAGGTTGCCGGTGCCGATGTAGATCGTGTCGGGGTCCACCGGGTCGATCGCGACCGCTCCGATCGCGGTGGCCGGGAGCTGGTCGGTGACCGGTCGCCACGTCTGGCCGGCGTCGGACGACTTCCAGAGCCCGCCGTTGCCGGCGGCGGCGTACATCGTCCGGGTATCGCCGACCCGCGGGTCGATCGCGATGTCGACGACCTCGCCGGCGACGGGTCCGACCCCCTGGAAGCGCTGGTCGTTGGCCACGTGCTGGGGTGCCGGCCCGATCTGCTGCCACAGGCCGGTGCCCGCTGCCGGCAGTGCCTCGACGTCGCGGACGGCGTAGCGCCACCGCCGGTTGTCGGTCCTGCCGTCGCGGTCGCTCTCCCGCTCCTGCAGCTGCTCCGGCACACCTTCGGACTCGCCCTCGTTGGCGTCGGGGTTGAGTGCTTCGCTCATGGCAGCGGCTCCTCCGGGGTCAGCCTCAGCCAGCCCTCCTGTCCCTCCGACGGCTCGGTGGGGAGCCGGCCGTCGCCCAGGCTGTTGGTGACCGGCTCGTCCAGCCACGTGGAGGCGTCCTTGCGGTGGCTCCAGCTCCAGGTGCCGCGGATGTCGGAGGCGACCGGCATCCGGATCGCCGTCGGGTCGAGCAGGACCGGCCCGAACCTGAACAGGGGCGCGAGCCGCGCCAGGCCGGGAGCCACCCAGGCCCGGCGCATCCCGATCTCCTTGTGCGGCAGGTAGCCGGTGGTCGCGTGCACCTGGCTGTGCGGCTCGACCAGCATCGTGACGTGGACGTCCTGTCCGGGCTGGACCCACAGCACCCCGCTGGTGTCGACGTAGGGATGGTCGACGGGGGTCGCGCCCGGGTCGGCCACGACGCCGAGGTCCTCGGCGAACCGGTCGTAGTAGTCCGAGGTGGTGCTGGCCTGGCCGTTGAACCCCTCGTTGGGGCCGATCGGGCGGGCGAAGTCGGTCACGGCCGGGTCGGGGACCCGAAGCGTCCGGGTGTCGTCGCCGACGAAGTAGCCCAGCAGTCCGTCCTGCCAGTGGCTCAGTGCCCCCAGCCGGACCGGCACCCGCATCCCCTGGACGCGCGCCGGGTCGACGGGCTCGGCGACCTCCACCCGGACCAGCCCCCGCATCACGACGAGCGGGTGGCCGACGAGCAGGGCGAGGTGCTCCTCGCCGATGTGCCCGAACGGGTCGACCGACCAGAGCGAGGTGTCGATGATCCTCAGCAGTGACGAGAGGGCGGTGTCGTGGGCGAGGGTGTCCGGCGTCGAGTCGACCGCCCCCCAGTCGAGGAGCCCCTGGGCGATGCCGGCCAGGTGGCGGTTGGCCACGATCCCCGACGGGGTCGAGCCCAGGGTGGCCGGCTGCCCGGGGGACTCCTCCCAGACGACGCCGGCGGCGGCGTCGAAGCGGACCGCGCCGAGGGCGGTGCCGTCGGCGGCGTAGAGCTGGAGGTCGCCGTCGAGGTGGTTGGGCAGCACGAACCCGCAGACCGGCGAGACGGAGTCGCTGGCCTCGGTGGCGTCGTCCTCGGCGGAGACGAAGCGCAGCCACAGCCGCGCGGGTGCGGTGAACCGCGGGGCGAGCTCGACCAGGTCCGGCCGGTCGGCCACGGAGAGCGGCTCGGAGCAGAGCACCTTGTCCACGTCGGCCGGCCGGTCCGCGCCGGACCCCAGCAGGTCGAGGGTCTGGCCGAAGCAGTCGACCAGGCGGAGCCGGCGGACCTTCAGGAAGCCGCCGCGGAACGCCCAGAAGTCCGGCGGCACCGTGCCGTCGCCGGGTGCCGACTCGCCGTCGGCGGTGAAGTCCGAGCGCAGCATCGAGGTGAACCGGTCCATCGCGCCGACGAGCACGTCCATCTTCTCCAGCTCGTCGGCGATGTGGTCGAGGTCGGCCTGCGCGGCCGCGGCTTGCGCGTCCGCACCGCCGCCCGCGGCCGCGGCCCGGGCCCGCATCCGCTTCTCTGCGTACGACGACCGGAGGGCGGTGACCTGGGCGACCATGTCGCGCGCGGCCTCGGAGTAGAACGTCAGCGTCACCCCGGGCCTGAGCGCGGTGGACCCGCCGGACTGCTGGGCCTGCTCGAGCACCCGGCGTACGGTCGTGGCGGCGGTCCTGGCCGCGCCGCCGGTCAGCAGTGCCCGCCCCGACAGCGACTGCACGGGTGTGGCGTCGGCGGGCGGCAGCACCGCCGGGTCCGCGTCGAAGTCGACCTCCTCGAGCACCCAGCCGGAGACGTCGGTGGCCGCGAACAGCCCCACCTCCCAGTCGAGGTGCAGTGGCACCCAGGGTGCCGCCGGGAGCGCGACGGCGACGGGGGAGGGCAGCGTGCCGGAGAACCCGGAGGCGGCCACCAGCCCTGCGGCGTCGCGGCGGTCGTCGCGGGTGACCCACCACGCGGCCTGCTCGACCGCGAAGACCTCGGTGGCCTCTGCGCGGGAGGTCGCGCGCGCCGCCTCCGCGCGGGCGCCCGGCATCCGGCCGACGGCCGTGGCCCACACCGCCGCCGCGCTCTCCGCGCTGCCCGGGTCGAGCAGCGCCAGCTCGGTGAGCAGGTCCTGGCACTCGGGAGGTACGCCGCCGTGGTCGAGGCCTCGCAGCAGCAGGTCCTCGCCGCGGATGCCGGCCACCGACCTGGTCAGCCGCGCCGGCCTCAGCTCGGTGACGTGGTCGCCGCTGAGCCGGCAGACCAGCTTGCCCGACTCCGCGTGGAGGTGGTCGAAGCCGTGCTTGAAGGAGCGTCCGGCGTTCTCGAGGAGGAAGACCGGGTCGGCGGGCACGAAGAACCGCGGCAGCGCGCGCTCGGCGGACACCGTCTCCGCGGGCGCGTCGGCGTTGGGCGCCGGCGGGTTCGGCACCCGCACTCGCTTCGCCTCCACGACGGTACGGACCAGGTCGTCCATCGAGCCGCGCTTGAGCTTGGGCGAGATGGCGGCCTGCTGCTCCACCCGGCTCGCTGCGCTCAGGACGCCCCCGGTCGCGCTCGACCCCGGCGCTCCCTTGACGGGCGGCCTGGTCGGCGGCACCGCCTGACCGGCGAAGACGCCGGGATCGGTCTTGGCCGGGTCGGCGACGACCGAGGTCGCGGGGGCCGTCGGGTGCTGCACGAGCTCCTCGGTCACGGTGCCGCCCGGCAGGCTGCCGAACCCCGAGGCGTGCAGCAGGGCGTCGATCCGGGCCGGGCCGTCGGGCTGGTCGAGCTCCTCGGTGCCGCCGAGCAGGACGGCCTCGAGCACCCGGGCCTCGTCACCGGCGCCCTGGTTGTCGGCGAGCCGCGCGGCCAGCGCCTCGACGAGCGTGTTGCCGATGGTGACGGTGACCGCGTCAGCCGGCGGCGGCCCGCCGGCGTCCCCGCCCACGAGGCCGTCGGGTGCGACCCCGATGCCGACGCCCGGCCAGCCCAGGCCGACGACGGCGCCGTGGTAGAGGGTGAGCTCCGGCCACGACACCGCGCGGGCAGCCCACCGGCCGCGCACGGCCGCGTCGGTCGAGGCGAGCAGCGTGGCCGGGTCGTTCCGGATGCCCTCCGGCACCACGGACTTCCCGGCGGCGGCGGTCGTCACCTTGCTGAAGGTCGCCTCGCGGGTGGCCAGGCCGGCGGACGTGGCGGCGCGGATGCGGTCGTCGGCGTACGTGAAGGCGGCCTTGATCGCGTCGGAGTTGATCTCCCACCCCAGCTCGTCGAGCCGGGCCTCGAACCGGCTCGGGGACGAGAGCCCCTCGCCGATCGGGTCGTCGAGGTGCCGGCTGTGCCACCCGCACACGAGGTAGGCGATCGGCCCCTTGGCGTCTACGAGGTCGTCGTGGAAGCCGAGCCGGTTCTCGACGTTGTCGAAGTACGCCGACCAGCCGGCGTCGCCGTGCCCGAGCGCGGTGAGGGGCTGGATGCCGGCGACGTCGGTCCGGTCGGGGTCGGAGGGCTCGGTCCAGGCATCGAGGGGGGTGACCACCGGCTCCTCGCCGTCGGACTCGAGGATCCACGAGGTCACCGCCCGGCGCCCGCCGGTGCTCGGGGTGGAGACCCTGGTGACCAGCCAGCGGTCGGGGACCGCGGGGAAGGAGACGTCGCCGGCCGCGGCGGTGCCGACGCCGCTGGTGAGAGCGTCGGGGAGCGCCCAGTGCAGGTAGGCGCCCTTGGCGCGGGGCTCGCGCTCGGCGAAGGGTGCGGCGAGGTGGTGGTAGGCCTCGTCGTCGGGGTCGCCGTCCGGGGGCGGCGGCGTCATCCGGGTGTCCGCCCAGACACCACCTTCCTCGCGCACCATCAGCACGTCGAGCTGCACCGGGACCATGACCCGCGGTGTCCGGGCCACCCGGGGGTCCCACGTGCCGAGGACACCGGCCGACAGGCCGTGAGCGAGCGTGGCGGCGATGAGGCGGTCGTCGAAGGGCATCTCAGGGCACCCCCAGGATGAGCTTGACGTTGGTGAGCAGCCCCGCCTGCTGGACGAGGCCGGTGACGTTGACGAAGGTCCGGTCCACGGGCTCGCCGGTGTCGGCGTGGTCCTCGGTGCCCTCGAAGTGCTGGCGCCACGGCGGGTCCAGGACGCTGATCGCGAACGCCGCGGCGCCGGTCTGGTTGACCGCCTGAGGGTGCGTCGCGCGGGCGGCCTGCAGCGCGTCGCGCAGCGCCGCGACCCGCACCACGTCCCGGTGTGCGCTCCGGGTGGGCACGGTCACCGGCACCGCGTCGTTGTTGACCAGGACCTGGTGGCCGGTCGGGTCGCGCAGCGGGACCGCCAGCGCCGAGCCGCGGTGCCGGACGCCGAACTGGACGCCGTGGTGCGGCTCCTCGAGGATCACCATCCGCGGCTCGCCCTCGAAGAGCCCGATCATCACCGACGGGGACAGCACCTCGAGCCGCAGCAGCGGCAGTTGGTGCTGGACGACCTGGGCGTCGCCCGCGGTGAACGGCTCCTGCAGCACCGCGTCGTACGCGCGGACGTCCATGTGCGGCCAGCCGCGCACCGCGCTCGAGCGCAGCACGAAGCCGGTGACCACCGTCGCCTCCTCGGCGTTCGCGTCGCTCTCCTGCTTGGCCGTCACGAAGTCCTCGCCGCGCTGCAGCGGCCGGACCATCCGCTCGCTCTGGTCGAGCAGCTGCGCGACCACCGAGGCCCGCGCCTGGTAGTGCGCCTCCTCGCGCGAGCCGATCTGCCCGACGGCCACCGCCCCGTCGACGAGCCGGTCGGTCCACGAGCGGTCGAGGTAGAAGAACCGGATCGACTCGGTCGGCAGCAGCCGCTCGTCGGGCACGAGGTACTCGAACGGCACCCCGACCAGGCAGCGCAGGTGCGCGAGGAAGGACTCCATGTACGGCGGCAGGTCGCCCTCGGGCTGGAGCGTCGCCTCCTGTGCCGGGTGGATGAGCCGCTCGTGCAGGACCGCGCGGCTGGTGGTCACGGGGATCCTCATCGCGGTGGCTCCTCCTCCCGGCCCCTCTCTGGGCCCGTCTCCGGCTCTCCGAACTGCCGGACCGCCTCGATCGCCCGGTCCCGGACGTCGGCCAGCGCGGCCATCCCCTCGCCGTCCTGCAGGAGCTCGTCCAGCGTGCTGAACAGCTGCTCGGGCGCTGGGACGTAGACCGCCCGGGTCAGCCCCGGCTCCTCGCCGAGCAGCACCCGTGCCTCGTCGGCGGTCTTCAGCCCGAACGCCTTGGCGACCCGCTCGGGCTCCAGCAGCGGGCTGGACAGCGCCAGGTCGATGCCGAGCGGGTCGGCCGGCGCCACGATGCCGGCGGTGATCTTGGTGAGCACGTCGAGCGAGTAGCGCAGCGCCACGGGGTCGACCGGGTCGAGCACCTCGGTGAGCTTCATCCTGGCCTGCAGCAGGGTGATGCTGGAGTCGCGGGCGCTGGCTCGGAACGAGCCGCGCCGCCACCGCATCAGCTCCTGGGCGAGCCGGGCGTCAGCGGCGGCGAGCAGCCTGCCGACCTCGAAGGCGGCGGCGTAGGAGATGTTCTCCGCGCCGGTCTCGGCGGCGACCCGGCGGGCCTGGTCGGCGCTGTGGTAGGGCCCGAGTGGGTCGCGGGTGAGCGGCTGGGAGACCAGCGGCCCGCGGTACCACGACTCCTCCGGGGCACCGAGCCGGTCGATGACGTCGATCTTGATGTGGCCGGTGTCGGTGACCTTCAGCTTGGTGGCCGGGTCGACCTCTCCCATCATCCCGACGTCCAGCCCCTGCATCAGCTGGCGGAAGGTGCCGTCGCCCTCGCAGGTGAACGTCCAGCTGTGCAGCAGCACGAGCCGGGCCGGCGGGTGCAGCACCACCGACCCGACAGTGAACCGCTCCCGGTCGGCCAGGCTGGGTCTCGCGACGGCCTCCAGGTTGGCCAGCGAGTTGGCCGAGCCGAGCTCGGTCGCGGTGCGGAGCTGCCGCTCCGGGGCCGCCCGGGCGACCAGGCGCATCGCGTCGGCGGCCGCGGGGGTCACCTGGGTGCCGAGCGCGCTCTGAGCCAGCTCGGCCGGAGCGGACATCTCGGCGAACTCGAGGTCGGAGAACACCCCACCCCCGACGGGCTGGGTGGTGTCGGTGGTGGGGAGGAGGTCGGTCCGCTCCTCGACCGAGACCAGGCACGCGACGTACGACCCGCCGTCGTGCGGGATCCGGTTGCCCATGACCACCGCGAAGTAGCCGTCGGAGTCGCCGGCGGACAGCTCGCGGTCGTCGACGTTGACCTGCCGGACGTGGGTCAGCAGCCGCAGCTCGTCGGGCATCGGCAGGATGCTGCGCAGCAGCTGCTCGTCGGCCTCGACTGCGTCGCACCGGATCCCGGCCGGCCGGCCCAGCCGCTCGAAGACCGCGGGCGGCACCACGTCGGTGAGGGGCTGGTTGCGCAGGATCGTGCACTCCGACTGCTCGAGCAGCACCAGCGCCAGGAAGGGGTACGGCGTCTCGTCGCCAGCCACGGTGTAGGCGTCGCCCAGCGCCCGCTCCCACGGGAGCGTGCGGCGCCCGAGGGCGATGTGCGGCAGCGCCGAGTCGAAGGGGCCGTGCCCGTTGCGCGGCGGGAACACGCCCGCCACCTCGGTCGGCGCCAGCGCGAATCGCGGACCCTCGACGTCGAAGAAGAAGTCCTGGCCCGGCAGGGGAGTGGCGGTGCCGGGGACGGTGACGTCGGTGCTCACGCGCAGGCGGTACTCACCCGCGAGCAGCGGCGGTCGGATGTAGTCGTAGAGGACCATCTCCCCGACCTTCGGGTCAGCCATCGCCGTCACCTCGCCGCTTCTCGATCCGGACGGTGAGCGACCCGTCGGGGGTCAGCTGCTCGTCGGGCACCAGCTCGGTCAGGGTCGAGCCCGCCAGCGCGGCCGCCCACTCCGCGGCGGTGCCGGTGCTGCCGACGACGCCGGCGAGGGTCGCCGGGCCGGTGACGCCGACCGAGACGAGCATCAGGTCGCGGGAGCGGTCCGCCTTGACGTCGTAGAGGTAGAGCGTGCGGCGTCCGGCCGCCACCTGGATCGGCAGGGGCTCCGCGCGCCCGCCGTCGACGGTGACGACCACGTCGTCGGGGCCGGGCAGGGCGTCGGTGCTGTTGTCGAGGAGGACGCCGACCACGCTCAGCTCGGTCGGCAGCTCGGTCCCGGTGAGCTGCTGGTCGGCCAGCGCGGCCGCGATGGCGACCACGCCCGAGGCGGCTCGCTGCGCCCGCACCGTCACCGCGGCCGGGGTGCCCAGCCGCAGCACCGAGCCACGGGCCAGCAGCGTGGTCGGCCCGACCTGGACCGCCCGGCCGCTGCTCTCCCAGCCCAGGACCACCCGTCCGCCGGACGTCGCCGCGCCGGCGACCGCGCCGCGGCCGCCCTTCCTGCTCGCCGAGGCATCGCCATTGGCGCCGTCCGCGTGCCGGCCCATGGCGGTGATCGCGACCATGCCGACCCCGTCGTCCAGCTTGAACCGGTGCTCGCCGCCGTCGGCGAAGAGCTGCTCGCCGACCTCGTCGTCACGCAGCGCGGTGCCGGCGGTGCTCAGCTCGGTCACCCGGACCGCGGAGTCACCGCGCAGGACCAGGTCCCAGCCGTCGCCGAGCGGGAGCTCCCAGACGTGGGTGACCCCGGCTCGGAGGTCGACGCCCTTGCTCACCGCCTTGGTGAGCCGCTCGAGGGTCGCGGCCTCCGCGCGACCGGTCGGGGCGCCGAGGGCGGCCGACCGCAGGGACCGGGCGGACCGTGCGATCCGGGTCGGCTGGGCGTCGTCGCTGCCGGGCCGGCGTACGAGCGCCAGTCCGGCCGTCTGCCACGAGGTCACCAGCTCGTCGCGGACGTTGACGACGGGCCGGCGACCGGTCTCGCCCCTGGGTCCCGGGATCGTTCCGGGCTGGGGCTCGGGCTGGTGCACCGACCGCGGCAGGGTGGTCCGGGCGGCCGGCGCGGCGCCCGCGGTCACCAGCGGCCGCTGCATCACCGTGCGCAGCCGTGGCCGGCGCAGCTCGACCCCGGCGACCGGACCCACGCGCACCACCGGCGGGGGGACTCCGATCCCCTCGTCCTCCAGCGTGAAGCCCTCGCTCAGCGCCGAGAGCACCGGCGGCGCCGAGCGGCGGTTGGCCAGGGCCTCGAGCGCCACCGGCCCGTAGCCGCCAGGCCGCAGCTCGCTGTCGGCCCGCAGCTCGGCGAACGCCTCGCTGGTGCCCAGGATACCGACCGCGCCGTCGACGAGCTTGCGGTTGTCGAGGCCGGCGGCGACGCCGGCGACCTGCGTCCAGGCCGCACCGACTTCGAGGATGTGCGCGACCACGGCGGGGTCGCGCCTCGCGAACGGCAGCGGCCGGACGTTGCCGAAGTCGACCAGGGTGCCGATCGGGATGACCGCGCTCGGGTTGCGCAGGCCGGCGATCCCGTCGAGCTTGATCCCGGAGAGCACCGGCAGGGTGTTGGCCGCGGCCGGGGGCTTGAGGTCCGGGAAGTAGTGGTAGGTCGCCTCGGACACCTGCGTGATCAGCGGGGTCACCCGGAACAGCGCGTGGCGCAGGACGAGCGCCCCGTCGGCGGGTGCGGGCTGGCTGTCGGGCACCATCGCCACGAACGCACCGCCGCCCTCGGGCCGGCGGGCGAGGGTGACGACGTGTACGACCTTGAGGCCGTTGTGGGCGACGTACATCGGGGCGAGGTCGAAGTCGTAGACGCCGGAGAGCTTCTCGACCGTGCCGAAGACCGTCGAGCCGATCTGGGCCTCGGTCATCGGGGTGGTGAGCTGGAGCGCGAAGCCTCGGGCCGGCATCCGCGACTCGGTGCGCAGGGTCCACTCCGCCGAGAGCCGCCACGGCTGCTCCTCGGTGCCGGGCGCGACCGGTCCGCCCGCCGGCTCGGCGGGTAGCAGGCCGCTCTCCACCTGCGCCTGGACGCTGCCGGCGTTGACGTCGCCGGCCTTGACGTAGAGCGCGACGAACTCGTCCCAGTGCTTCGGCGGCGGCTTGGGCAGCGCGTCGTCGCCGAACGGCACGGTCACCGAGACCGGTCCGAGGTCGGCCTTGACCCGGCCGTGGAACGGCGGGCCCTCCAGCCGCAGCGTGGCCCCGACCGACACGTTGAAGTTGATCGTCACGCAGGCGAAGAAGCACACCCGGAAGCGGAACTTGGCGCCGACGCTGATCCCGATCTCGGCGAGGTAGTGGAACGGGTCGCGGGTGACCAGGATGTCGGCGTACGCCGTGAACCAGAGCTGCAGCCAGCCGGGGCCGTACGTCGCCTCGACCCGGGTGCCGGTCATGATCGCGGTGTTGGTGAGCGCGAAGTAGGACTCGCCCTTGATGTGCACGACGCCGAGGAAGGTCCACTGGAAGCCGATCCGGGGCACGACCGGGTACTCCGGCCGGGGCACGAACGCCGGGTGGTAGCCACCGAGGGTGAGCAGGAACTGCGACTCGCGGAACCACGTGAAGAAGGCGAAGCCGCCGGTGAGCCGGCAGTCGCGGCTGATGAGCCACGAGTTGTCGGTGAGCTGGGCCTGCACGGAGAACAGCCCCTCGGCGGTGGAGAACCGGGCCTTGAGCGCGAGCTCGACACTGACGATGGCGGCGTCGTCGGCCGGCAGCGCCATCCGGGCGACGCCGAGGAGGCCGACCTCGGCGCCGTTGTTCAGGGCGACGTAGACCACCGCGGTGATGTTGACCAGCTCGAAGGAGGTGCCGCGGATGCCGGCGGCGAACCAGAGCGCACCGCGCGCGGGCGGCACCTGGTCGCGGAACGCGTAGAGCGCCTGCATCGGGTTGTTCGCCAGCGCCTCGGGCCGGTCCAGCGCCTTGACCAGCATGAAGTTCGGGATCTCGTTGAGGTCCTCCGGCACGACGAGCCGCCGGTTGTAGCCGAGGCCGAGGGCGACACCGGTGAGGTTGATGATCGGCGTGATCCCGATCGGCACGAACACGCCGCCGAAGATGGCCAGCGAGGTGAACTCGTCGGCGCCGGACCCGACCACCGCGTAGGAGCCGATCACGATCGCGCCAATGTTGCCGACCTTGACCAGCAGCATGCCGTCGTACTCGATGGGCGGGCCGTCGAACTTGACCAGCCCGCCGGCGATGGCGATCGCCGGTCCGCTGTAGCCGACGGCCAGCCCCTTCAGGTCGAGCACCCACGTGCTGGGGTCGCCGACGGTCGCGTAGGGGATCGCGACCGAGAGCTCGTCGACCTGCGCGGACAGCCCGGCGATGCTGACCCCGCCGGTGATCGCGAGGGTGAGCCGGGTGCTGCTGACGCCCGCGCCGACCTCGTCGATGAAGATCGGGCCGAAGCCGTTGTGGATCGGGATCCACAGCAGTCCGTCCTGGCCGCCGACCAGCACGCGCAGGGCGCTGGTGTCGCCGCCGTCGTCCCAGTACCACGCATCGATGTCGGCGGCGGGGTTCACCGTCTGGGCGTCGCCTTGGGCGCCGCCGGAGCCGCCCGACGACAGCAGGTTCGAGGCGACGGGGTTGGAGCCGCCGCCGGAGCCGAGCGCGGCCGCGAGCGGCAGCCCGAAGCCGCCGAGCTGGATGCCCGCGCCACCGTGGGCCGCCACCAGGTCACCGGTGCCGGTCTCGAGGTCGACGAAGACGAAGGTGCGCACCGAGCCGAGGCGCAGCACCGACTCCGAGACCAGCGGGGTGCCGTCCTGCTTGGCCAGCCCGACTCCCACGCCGCGCAGCTGGACGCCGAGGTCGAACTCGACGCCGCCGGAGCCGGTGTCGAGGAGGAACACCTGCAGCCCGTCCGGCGCGTTGCTGCCCCAGGCGGCCGGCGCGCCGAACAGCACGTCCAGCTCGAGGTCGCCGACGGGGATCTTCTGCTGGCCGGAGAGGCCGAGGCCGATCCGGCCGGCATCGGTGGCGAGGCTGAGGTTGAGGTCGCCGAGCGGTACGTCGACCGTGTCGGCCGCGGCGACCGCGA
>NZ_DASUFR010000086.1:0-2052 GCF_036274455.1 Nocardioides sp.
CAGCACCGAGTCGAGGCACTCGGGCAGGTACGCCGCCACGTCGTAGGCCGGCACCACCACGCTCAGCCGCGAGGGGGCGCGACGGAGTCGGGTCAGCCGGACCATGGCCGATAGGCTCTCACCCCGTGACCGAGCTCAGCCTGACCGACTCGACGACGTACCCGCGCAAGGTGCTGTTCGTCGCGGGCGCCGGCCGCTCGGGCACCTCCACGATGGCCGGGCTGATGCGGATCATGGGGCTGCACGTGCCCCAGCCGGAGGTCGTGGCCGACGAGACCAACCCCAAGGGGTTCGGGGAGCCGCGCTGGGTGGTCGACCACCACGACCGGCTGCTCAAGGAGGCCCTGGTCCAGGTCAGCGACTCGCGCCCGGAGGCGTGGTTCGAGACCGGCCGGGTCGCCACCCGCGAGCAGGAGCGGATCGCCACCGCGGACTGGCTGGAGAGCCACTTCCAGGTCAGCACCGAGCTGGTGGTCAAGGACCCGCGGCTGGGCTGGTTCCTCAGCCTGTGGCGGGTGGCCGCGGTCCGCACCGGCGCCACCCCCGTGTTCGCGACGATGCTGCGCGAGCCCAGCGAGGTGGTCGGCAGCAAGCAGACCTACTACGCCAACCGGCTCGGCTCGGCCCACCTGGCGGCGAGCTGGCTGAACATGATGCTGCACACCGAGCGCGGCACCCGGGAGTCGGTCGCGGACGGTGGGCGGGTCTTCGTGCGGTACGCAGACCTGCTGGGCGACTGGGTGAAGACCTCGATGCACGTGGCCGAGACGCTCCAGCTCCAGCACGTGCTGCACGCCGACAGCGAGCAGATCCGGGAGGGGCACCGGTTCGTCGACCCGGGGCTGCGACGGATGAGCCAGACCCTCGACGACCTCGGCCTCCCCAAGCGGCTCCACGAGCTGACCGCGGCCACCTGGGACGAGCTCAACAAGCTGGCCGACCCGGGCGGCGACACCCCGGGCGTCCGCGAGGCGCTCGACCAGCTGCGCGAGGCCTACGTCGACCTCTACGAGGAGTCCGCCGCGATCTCCAGGTCGTCGGTGGTCGCGGCCGAGCAGCGGATCAAGCGCCAGCGCGGTGTCGCACCCGCCGACCACGGCCCCCGCGGCGCGGACCGCATCCCGCACGGCGTCCGCGCGGCCATCCCGCCGTCGGTGCGCCGCGGGCTGCGCAAGATGGCCGGCAAGGAACGACCGGCGGACCAGTGAGCACCACCGGCATCGCGAACCTCGAGGGCCACACCGAGTTCGACATCACCTGGCCCTGGACCCGACCGGAGGGCCTCCGGCCCGGGGCGACCGCGGTGCTCCGGGTCAAGGACGAGGCCCGCAGCCTGCCCTGGGTGCTTCCGCCGCTGCTGCGCGCCACCGACCACGTTCTGGTCGTCGACAACGGCTCCACCGACGGGACGCCGGAGGTCACCCGCGAGACGGCGGAGAAGGCGGGGCTCGCCGACAAGCTCACCCAGGCGACGTACCCCTTCCAGGTCGCCCGGGCCGGCGCCGAGCACCTCGCCCAGCCGGAGCGGTCCGTGCACTCGCTCGCCTACTTCTACAACTGGTGCTTCGCCCAGGTGCAGACCCGCTACTCATGGAAGTGGGACGGCGACATGGTCCTCACCACCGAGGGCGAGGTCTCGATCGGTGACCTCGGCTGGCAGGTCGGCGACGTGCAGTCGATCATCCGCGTGCCGCGCCACGGCCTCTACCTCGACAGCGACTCCAAGGGCTACCTCGACCTCGGGCTGCGCAACGCCGAGGAGTGGGGCTTCCCGATCGGTCCGGACTTCGTCTTCACCAAGGCTTACGAGTGGGAGATCCGTACGACTCCCGACCCGGTCCGCTCGATCGGGCTGCCGCACGGTCTGTGCGTCGAGCTGAAGTACCTCGACGGTGACGAGTTCGCGCACTGGACCGACCCGGCGTCGTTCGCCACGAGCTATCGCAACAAGCGCAAGCGCCGTGAGTGGACGGTCTACAACGCCCTGCTCGAAGGCACCGTCCTGCCCGGTGTCCACGAGATCACCGCGCCCGAGGGCGTGCACATCGTCGA
>NZ_DASUFR010000087.1:0-50038 GCF_036274455.1 Nocardioides sp.
CCGCCCTCGCCGTTCTTGATCACGATGGTGACCTCGGCGCCCTCGGCGTACGACGAGGTCCACGGCGTGCGGGTGTTCTCGATGCGCAGCCGCTGGTCGCGGCAGACGAACCTGCGGTGGTCGTTGCGGATCAGCGCGCCCGGCAGCAGGTGGGACTCGCACAGGATCTGGAAGCCGTTGCAGATGCCGAGCACCGGCATCCCGCGGCCGGCCGCCTCGACGACCTCGGTCATCACCGGCGCGAACCGCGAGATCGCGCCGCAGCGGAGGTAGTCGCCGTAGGAGAAGCCACCGGGCAGCACCACGGCGTCGACGCCCTTGAGGTCGTGGTCGCCGTGCCAGAGCGCGATGGCCTCGTGGCCGGCGACCCGGACCGCGCGCTGTGCGTCGACGTCGTCGAGCGACCCGGGAAAGGTGACGACGCCGACCTTCATGCGTCACTCTGCTCGACACGGACCGAGAAGTTCTCGATCACCGGGTTGGAGAGCAGCGTCTCGGCCATCTGCCGGACCTGCTCGAGCACGTCGTCGGTGACCTCGCCCTGCACCTCGAGCTCGAACCGCTTCCCCTGGCGGACGTCGGTGACCCCGGAGAAGCCGAGCCGGGGCAGTGCACCGAGGACGGCCTTGCCCTGGGGGTCGAGGATCTCCGGCTTGGGCATCACGTCGACGACGACCTTCGGCACGGGGCGAGCCTATTGCGCTGGGCGAAGATGGTCCCGGTCGGGTCGGGTCCTTGTTCCCTGCCGGTACGTGCCACGAGACCTGATGCTCGAACCATGGGCCACTACGTCAGGGCGTTCACCGAGGGCAGCAAGGAACAGAAGGACCTCCTGGGAGGCAAGGGCGCCAACCTGGCCGAGATGACTCGGCTCGGGCTGCCGGTGCCGCCGGGGTTCACCATCACGACCGAGGCGTGCCGCTTCTACCTCGCCACCGGCACCCTGCCCCCGGGGCTCGAGCAGGAGGTCGAGGACCA
Organism: Nocardioides sp.; assembly: GCF_036274455.1. Lineage (GTDB taxonomy): Bacteria > Actinomycetota > Actinomycetes > Propionibacteriales > Nocardioidaceae > Nocardioides. The sequence goes on from NZ_DASUFR010000087.1 coordinate 979, forward strand.
CCTCGCCGCTCTCGAGCTGGAGATGGGCCGCTCGCTCGGGGATTCGGACGACCCGCTGCTGGTCTCGGTGCGCTCGGGAGCCAGGTTCTCGATGCCTGGGATGATGGAGACGGTCCTCGACATCGGCCTCAACGACGAGTCCGTCCTGGGCCTCGCGGCCGCGAGCGGCAACGAGCGGTTCGCCTTCGACTCCTACCGTCGGCTGCTGCAGATGTTCGGGGCCACCGTGCTCGGCGTCGACGCCGACGCGTTCGCGGTCGAGCTCGACAAGCTCAAGGCCGAGCGCGGGACGTACGCCGACGTCGAGCTCGACGCGGCGGACCTGCGCGGGCTGGTCGCGACCTTCAAGGAGGTGATCCGCCGGCACACCGGACGCGACTTCCCGCAGGACCCGCGCGAGCAGGTGCACGCCGCGGTGCTGGCGGTGTTCTCGTCCTGGCTCACCGAGCGGGCGGTGGTCTACCGCCGCCAGGAGCAGATCCCCGACGACCTCGGCACCGCCGTGAACGTGCAGGCGATGGTGTTCGGCAACCGGGGCAGCCGATCGGGCTCCGGCGTCTGCTTCACCCGCGACCCCGCGTCCGGCGCGCCGGGTGTCTACGGCGACTACCTCGCCGACGCCCAGGGCGAGGACGTCGTGGCAGGGATCCGCAACACGGTCCACCTCACCGAGCTCGAGGCCATCGACAAGACGTCGTACGACGCCCTGCTGGAGGTGATGCGCCTTCTCGAGCGGCACTACCGCGACCTGTGCGACATCGAGTTCACCATCGAGGCCGGCCGGCTCTGGATCCTGCAGACCAGGGTCGGCAAGCGGACCGCCGAGGCGGCGTTCCGCATCGCACACGCCATGGTCGGGGAGGGGCTCATCGACCCCGACGAGTCACTTCGCCGGGTCACCGGCGGACAGCTCGCCCAGCTGCTCTTCCCGCGCTTCGACAGGTCCGCCGCGCGCGAGCTGCTCACCATCGGCGTCGGGGCCTCCCCGGGCGCGACGTCCGGCCGGATCGCGCTCACCTCCGCCAGGGCGGCGACGTGGGGTGCGCTGGGCGAGGACGTCGTGCTCGTCCGCCGCGAGACGAACCCCGACGACCTGCCCGGCATGATCGCCGCGCGCGGCGTGCTCACCGCGCGGGGCGGCAAGACCTCGCACGCCGCCGTGGTCGCCCGAGGCATGGGCCGCACCTGTGTCTGCGGCGCCGAGCAGCTCGACATCGACGTCGAGCGCGGCGAGGTCATGGTCTCCGGGCACACCCTGCAGGAGGGCGACGTCGTCTCGATCGACGGCACCACGGGCGAGGTGTTCCTCGGTGCCGTGCCGGTGACCGACTCACCGGTCCTGCGCCACCTCGAGGGGAGCTCGCCGGACGAGGCGGACGAGCTCGTCGCGGCGGTGGCGTTCGTGATGGAGCACGCCGACCGGGTCCGGCGGCTCGAGGTGCGCGCCAACGCCGACACTGCCGAGGACGCCGCCCGGGCCCGCAGGTTCGGGGCAACCGGCGTGGGGCTGTGCCGGACCGAGCACATGTTCCTGGGTCCCCGGCGCGAGCTCGTGGAGCGGCTGATCCTGGCCGCCGATGACGCCGCCCGCGAGGCCGCCCTGGCCGAGCTCCAGCCCCTGCAGCGTGCGGACTTCGTGGAGCTCCTCCGGGAGATGGACGGGCTGCCCGTCACCATCCGGCTCATCGACCCGCCCCTGCACGAGTTCCTGCCCGACCACACCGAGCTCGCGGTGCAGGTGGCCCTGGAGGACTCCCTGGGCAAGCGGGACGAACGTCATCACACGCTGCTCGAGGCCGTGGCCCGGCTGCGGGAGCAGAACCCGATGCTCGGCCTGCGCGGGGTCCGGCTCGGCATCGTCGTGCCCGGCCTGGTCGCCATGCAGGCCCGGGCGGTCCTCGAGGCGGCCGCCGACCGCGTGGAGGCGGGCGGCGACCCGCGACCGGAGATCATGATCCCGCTCGTGGCGACCGCGCCCGAGCTCGCACTGGTGCGGGCACAGGTCGAGGAGATGGCTGGGTCGATCCGCGCCGACCGCGGCGTCGAGCTGCCCGTGCGGATCGGCACGATGATCGAGGTCCCACGTGCGGCGCTCACCGCTGACGAGGTCGCGCAGCACGCCGACTTCTTCTCCTTCGGCACCAACGACCTGACGCAGCTGACGTGGGGCTTCTCGCGCGACGACGTCGAGGCGGCGTTCTTCCCGACCTACCGCGACCGCGGCATCCTGGCGGCCTCCCCCTTCGAGTCCATCGACGTGGAGGGGGTCGGGGCGCTGGTGACCTCGGCCGCAGACCTCGGGAGGCAGGTCCGGCCGGAGCTGCACCTCGGCGTGTGCGGCGAGCACGGGGGTGACCCGCGCTCGATCCACTTCTTCGAGCGGGCCGGGCTCGACTACGTCTCCTGCTCGCCGTACCGGATCCCGGTCGCCCGCCTCGAGGCGGCCCGGGCCCGGCTGGTCTGAGCGCTCACCGGTCGACCTGGTCGACCCGGTCGACCGGGTCGCCTCCGGTGTCGTCCGGATCGAGGATGGTCGCGTCGCCGTACTGGTTGACGGGCTGGTCGTCGGAGCTGAGCGAGCCGGCCTGGATGGACAGCGCGAGCACGGCGGCGGATGCGGTCAGGCCCGCGGTGTGGAACACGCGCTTGCGCCGCTTGGCCTTGCGTTCTTGGGAGGCGGAGTCGTCGACCACGGGACGAGGATGACGGGCGATCCCAAGAGAAGCCGGAGCACAGGCTGAGAGCGGGCGGGTTCGCAGGCTTCGGGCAGACTGGAGGCATGAGCATGCGCACTCCGACCTCGGGCCCCGGCGGCGCCTCGCCGCTCGGCCTGGACTTCCCCCAATCGCTGGCCGTCTACGACGACTACGCGGCCGCGCAGAAGGCGGTCGACTTCCTCTCCGACAACAAGTTCCCCGTCGAGCAGTGCATGATCGTCGGCACCGACCTCAAGCGCATCGAGCGGATCACCGGCCGGCTCACCACCGGCCGGGTCGCCCTCGGCGGTCTGCTCACCGGCATCTGGCTCGGCATCTTCGTCGGGCTGGTGCTCTCGCTGTTCGCGGACGACGAGAACTTCTGGGCCACGCTGCTCGCCACCGTGGCCTTCGGCGCCGTGTTCGGCGTCGTCTGGGCGCTCATCGGGTACGCCGCCACCCGCGGCCAGCGCGACTTCTCCTCGGTCACCGCGATCGTGGCCACGAAGTACGAGGTGCTGGTCGAGCACAAGTCGCTGGCCGCGGCCCGCGAGCTGCTGGCCAAGCTCCCGGGTGGGCTGCCGGACCCGTTCGCCTGAGCTTGGCCGGCCGACCGCCTACCGCCGGCCGCCGTACCTCTTGTCGAGGTCGGTGCCGTCGTCGCGGCGCGCCCTGCCGACGATGGTGATGATGAGCGCGACGCCGAGCCCGGCCACGATCGGCCCGACGATCGCCCAGAACGACTCACCGGACATCGAGCTGCCGCCGATCCACCCGAGCCCCTGGCCGGTCCACAGCGCGCCGACCAGGATCATCAGCCCCGCCAGCGAGAGGCCGAGCGCCCGGCGCATGGTCATCGGTCGTCCAGGGTCACTGGAGCTCGCGCTTGAGGATCTTGCCGGTCGCGGTCATCGGGAGCGACGGGACGAACTCGACGATGCGTGGGTACTTGTAGGCCGCCATCTGCTCCTTGGCCCACGCGACCAGCTCGTCCTCGGTGGTCGTGGCGCCGTCCTCGAGGATCACCACCGCCTTGACCTCCTCGCCGAGGCTCTCGTGGGGGACGCCGATGACCGCGGCGAGGGAGACGTCGGGGTGGGTCATCAGGACCTCCTCGACCTCGCGCGGGTAGACGTTGTAGCCGCCGCGGATGATCATGTCCTTCGACCGGTCGACGATGTAGTACCACCCGTCCTTGTCCCGCCTGGCCAGGTCGCCGGAGCGGAACCAGCCGTCCCGGATCGCCTCGTCGGTCGCCTCGGGCCGGCCGTAGTAGCCCTTCATGATGTTGTGACCCCTGATGGCGATCTCGCCGACCGCGTCGGGATCGCTGTTGTCGGCGTTGACCTCCTCCCAGCCACCGGGCTCGATCAGCTTCATCTCCACACCGGGGATCGGGATCCCGATCGAGCCGACGCGGGGCTCGGCGTCGGCCGGCGAGAAGCTCGCCACCGGTGAGGTCTCCGAGAGGCCGTAGCCCTCGAGGATCGTCACGCCGAACTTCTCCCGGAAGGCCCGGTGCACCTCGACCGGGAGCGCGGAGCCTCCCGCCGCGGCGATCCGGAGGTTGGCGGCGATCTTCTCGACATCGACGGACTGCACTGCCGACGACTCTGCCGATGACCCTGCCGACGACTGAGCCTCCTTCAGGGCTCCGAGCAGCCCCCAGTACATCGTCGGCACGCCGGCGAAGAAGGTGATCCCCTCGTCCTCCATCAGCCTCAGCGCGGCGCCGGCCTCGAAGCGCGGCAGCATCACGATCGTGCTGCCGGTCGCCGTTCCGGCGTTCTGGACCACGGTCTGGCCGAAGGAGTGGAACAGCGGCAGCACCAGCAGGAACCTCTCGGGGTGCTCCGGGTCGATGCCCCAGATCGACTCGCCCAGCGAGGCGTTGTCGCGCATGTTGCGGTGCCGGAGCTCGGCACCCTTCGGGTGGCCCGTGGTGCCGGAGGTGTAGAGGATCACCGCGGTGTCGCCCTCGTCGGTCTGCACGGTGTCGAACGTCGGCGCCTGGCCGCCGAGGGCCTGGCCGAGTGTCTCGACGCCCTCGAACGGCGACGCGCCGTCCATCGCCGCGGTGATGACGATGAACAGCTCGCAGCCCTCGGCGTCCTGGAAGCCGGCGTAGCCCTCCTTGCCGATCGGGAGCTCGTCGGACCCCTCGAAGCAGAAGTAGACCTTCGCGTCGGAGTCGTCGAGGTGGTAGGCGACCTCGCGCGCCTTGAGCAGCACGTTGAGCGGAACGACCGTGGCGCCGGCCTTGAGGATCCCCCAGTAGACGATCGAGAAGTAGGGCAGGTTGGGGCAGCTGAGCGCCACCTTGTCGCCGGGCTCGACGCCGCGGCTCACCAGCAGGTTGGCCACCATGTTGGCGGCCGCGTCGACCTCCGCGTAGGTCAGCCGCCGGCCGGTGGCCGGGAAGACGATGGCCTCGCGCTCGGGGTACTTCCGGGCGCTGTTCTCGAGCAGGGTGGCGAGGTTGTACGTCGCGGACACGTCGCCAACCTACTCACGAGTCACGCTCTGGACGAGAGGATCCTTGCGGCCCTTCGCAGGTCGGCGCGGACGGCCGGCACCGAGAGTGCACTGACGGCGAGCCCCACCGGGCCGAGGACGCGGATGCGGAAGTCGAACCGTACGTCGCACGCCTGCTCCCCCGTCGGGTCGAAGAGCAACGCGAGCTCGGCTCGCACGGACCGCCAGGTGCCGGACTCCGCCCACCGCCACGGTCGGTCGAACACCTCGGTGCGCATGGCCGGCCGCAGCCCGGGCCAGGTCACGTCGGTCCAGCTCTGTCCGGCGCGCGGCTCGCCGTCGACGTCCTCGACCCGGCGCAGGGAGGACTGCCACTCGGGCCGGTTGCGGGGGTCGACCAGGTAGTCGAACGCGACCTCGGCCGGCACCGCGAAGGCCACGGTGCCCCCGAGCCGGCGTTCCATCAGAACGTGAGGCCGGTGAGCAGCTCGTAGGCCTCGAGGTAGCGGGCCCGGGTCAGCTCGACGACCTCGGCCGGCAGGGGCGGCGGGGGCTCGCCCGAGGACCGGTCCCAGCCGGAGGCCCGGGACAGGGCCCAGTTGCGGACGATCTGCTTGTCGTAGGACGGCTGCGCGCGACCGGGCTCCCACTCGTCGGCCGGCCAGAACCGCGACGAGTCCGGGGTCAGCACCTCGTCGGCGAGCACCGTCGTCCCATCGGCGCGGGCGCCGAACTCGAGCTTGGTGTCCGCCAGGATGATCCCCCGCTCGCGGGCGATCCCTTCGGCACGGCGATAGACCTCGAGGGTCAGGTCGTGGAGCTCGGCCGCACGCTCGGCGCCGACGGTGGCCACCACGGCCTCGTAGGAGACGTTCTCGTCGTGCTCGCCGAGCTCGGCCTTCGGGGCCGGGGTGAAGATCGGCTCCGGCAACCGGCTGCCGTCCTCCAGGCCGGCCGGGAGCGAGATGCCGCACACCCTGTGCCCACTGCTGGCGGTGGCGCGGTAGTCGAGCAGTCCCGAGCCGGTGAGGTAGCCGCGGGCCACGCACTCGACGGGGTACATCTCGAGCCGCTCGCAGACCACGGCCCGGCCGCGCACCTCGTCGGGGACGTCGGTCGACACGACGTGGTTGGGCACCAGGTCGGACAGCTGGTCGAACCACCACAGCGACATCCGGGTCAGCAGCTCGCCCTTGTCGGGGATCGTCGTGTCCAGGATGAAGTCGAAGATCGAGATGCGGTCGCTGGCCACCATCAGCAGCCGTCCCGCGTGCGGTCCCTCGGTCAGCTCGTAGAGGTCGCGAACCTTGCCGGAGTGGAGGTGCCGGGCGCCGGCGAGTGCGGGGGCGGACTGTGCGGTGACGTCGGGCACGGCACCACTCTATGGACACCCTTGGGGACACCCCTGGCAGCGAGGCCGCATCGACCGGATGGCAGGGTCACTCCATGGCCGAGTCCGCCGAACAGGTCCACGCTCGCATCCGCGAGGTCGTCGGCGAGCGCGGCCGGCTGGCCGCGCCGCCGAGCAACGAGTGGGACAACTTCCCCTGGGAGGTCGTCGACGGTGCGATCGTGCCCCGCGTGCTGCCCCCGCCGGCCGACGAACCGGCACGTGCCGGCGAGACGTCCGACCAGCCCTGCCCGTCGTGCTTCGGCACGCCGGCGGAGAACGTTGTCTGGGACGACGACGTCTGGGTGCTCAAGCACTTCGGCCGGCCGAGCGGCCTGCCCGTCGTCCTCATCCTCGAGCCGCGGCTGCACCTCGACTTCGGCCAGCTCGACGACGAGCTCGCCTCACAGCACGGACGGATCTCCAACCGCCTGGTTCGGATCATCGAGGGGCTCGACAACGTGGCCCGCTGCCACGTGCTGCGCTACGGGGACGGCAGCGCCCATGCCCACACCTGGTTCGTCGGCCGGACCGCACGGCTCTCCGGCGTGATCGGCTCCCCCACCATCGAGTGGGACGACGTCCTACCGTCGGGACCGGAGGACGTGTGGCGTGACGACATGCGGACGATCGCCACCAAGCTCGCCAACTGGGGCGGCGAGGCGCGCGCCTGACCTCACCTGGAGGCGGTCTGCTCCCCTGCACCGCAGTGGCACGCGCCGAGCGCGCCGGCCGCGGCGTCGAGCGCGTGCTGGGCCTTGGTCTCGTCGGGCTTGTCGATCCGGTCGGCCAGCAGCGCGAACAACATCTCGTGGCCGTCCTGGTCGACGGCGATGCCGGCCAGGCTGCTGACGTTGGTCAGCGTGCCGGTCTTGGCGCGGACCAGCCCCCGGGAGTCCGGGAACGGCTTGTCGAACCGGTTGGTCAGCGACCCGGTGAACCCGGCCACCGGCAGTGCGGTCGCGATCGGGTTGAGCTCCGGGTGCGCGGGGTCGAGGGTCAGCCTGAGCACCTGGACCAGCGCCAGCGGCGTGACGCGGTTCTCGCGGGACAGGCCGCTGCCGTCGTGGATGGCGAACGGCGCTGTCACGCCGAGCCCCTGCAGCGTCGTGGTGACCGTGGCCGCGCCGTCGGCGAAGGTCCCGCTGTGCGCGACCGCCACACCGACCTGGTGGGAGACCACCTCGGCGCCCTCGTTGTCGCTGACCTCGAGGATGTGCGCGACGATCTCGCGCAGCGGCGCCGACTGCACGGCGGCCAGCTCGCGCCCGCCGGACGCGACGCCGTGGGCCGGCGAGCCGACGACCTTGATGCCGTTGGCGGCGAGCGCGGCGGCGAAGGTCTGCGCGGCGTACAGGCTCGGATCGTCGACCCGGCCGGAGCCCTCCGACGGCCGGCCCTCGTCGACCCACAGCGCGGTGACCCGCGAGACCACGTGCTCGGGGAGGTAGTGCGCCGGCCACGCCGGGTTGAACGACGGCTCGGAGAAGAGCGAGTCGTCGTAGCCGAGCCGGACCCGGGTCCGGCCCTCGGCCTTCAGCGCGGACGCGGTCTGCGCCGCCAACGTCGCGACGTCGGCGCGCTGGGGGTAGGCCGAGGGCAGCGGCTTCGACGCGAGGAAGGGGTCACCGCCACCCACGAGGACGATCCGCCCCTTGCCGCCGGCCACCACCCTCGTGGTGAACCGCGCCTCGGGGCCCAACACCGACAGCGCGGCGGTCGTGGTGAACAGCTTGGTGGTGGAGGCCGGCATCGCCGCACCCCCGCCGCCGACCCTGACCACGGGACGACCTGCAGTGAGGTCGGCGACCGCGCCGACGACGTGCTTCCCGAGCACCGGGTCGGCGAGGTAGGGCGCCACCGCGGCCTGCACCAGCGCGGGGTCGATCCGGCCCGGCGGGGTCAGCGCGCTGCCGACCGGCGCCGGGTCGGTCAGCGGCGGCAGCTCGAGCCCGGGCGGAGGAGGCACCGCGGCCGGGCCGGCCGGCGTACCGGTGTCCGCCTCGCCGCCGCCGCCGAGCCGGCCGACGAGGTCCAGGCGCCACGCGGCCACTCCCCCGAGGAGCAGCGCCACGACCACCAGCGCCACCACGGCGCGGCCCAGCGCACCGTGGCCCCGGTCACGCGCCGCCACTGGTCTCCTTCATCCGTCCTACGTGTCGAGGACATTGTGCGGGAGGATGCCTGAATGGACTTCGACGTGCTCGTGGAGATCCCGAAGGGGCAGCGGAACAAGTACGAGGTGGACCACGAGTCCGGGCGGATCCGGCTCGACCGGACCCTGTTCACCTCGACCCAGTATCCGGCCGACTACGGCTTCATCGAGAACACCCTCGGTCTCGACGGCGACCCGCTCGACGCGATGGTCATCCTGCAGGAGCCGACCTTCCCGGGCTGCCTGATCAGGTGCCGTGCGATCGGGATGTTCCGCATGACCGACGAGGCCGGCGGCGACGACAAGGTGCTGTGCGTGCCGTCGACCGACCCGCGGCTCGAGCACATCCGCGACATCAACCACGTGCCCAAGTTCGACCGGCTGGAGATCCAGCACTTCTTCGAGGTCTACAAGGAGCTCGAACCCGGCAAGTCCGTCGAGGGCGCCGAGTGGGTCGGGCGCACGCAGGCCGAGGAAGAGGTCCTCGCGTCGTTCAAGCGGTTCGAGGAGAGCCCGTCCGGTCACTGAGCCCCAGGAGCTCGGCGCTGCGCAGCATCTCCGGGGGTACGCCGAACGCGTCGACCAGGTCACCGGCCAGCGGCCGGAGCCGGCGGCACAGGGCGTTGACCTCGCGGCTGATCGCCTTGGACCGGCTGGCGGTGAGCCGGCCGTGCTCCATGAACCAGGCCCGGTCGGCCTCGATGACCGACAGGGCGTGCAGGTCGAGCAGCATGCCGAGCACGACCTTGTTGTCGCCGTCCTCCATCGCATCGACCTTGTCGACGAAGGCGTCGAGCACCAGCCGCTCGACGTGCGCGCGGGCGGCGTGGATGACGTGGTCCTGGACCAGGGAGAAGACCTCGCCGGGGTTCACGCCCTCGTCGATGCCGCGCTTGAGCCGGCGGGCGACGCCGCCCAGCATGTGCTCCTCGCGGAACTGCAGCATCGCCTGCTGGTAGGCCGAGTCGAACAGCCCGGCCTCCTGGTCCCACTCGTCGCCGCCGGGCAGCAGGTCGCGGACCCGCTCGAGCAGGTTGTGCGCGCTGGTGCGCTCGACGACCGTCTCGACGGCCAGCCCCGCGACGTAGCGCACCATGCCGAGCTGGTCGAGCTCCTCGAACTCGCTCGCGTAGTCGGTGAGCAGCCCCTTGGCCACCAGCTGCAGCAGCACCGTGTTGTCGCCCTCGAAGGTCGTGAAGACGTCGGTGTCTGCCTTCAGTGCGGTGAACCGGTTCTCGGCCAGGTAGCCGGCCCCGCCGCACGCCTCGCGGCACTCCTGGATCGTGCGGGTCGCGTGCCAGGTGCCGAGCGCCTTGGTCCCGGCCGCCCGCGACTCGAGCTCGCGGCGCTGCTTCTGCTCGTCGGGGTCGCCGTCCACCTCCCCCGAGAACACCCGGTGGCACTCGCCCGCGACGACCTCCTGCGCGAAGTGCAGGGCGTAGGTGTGGGCCAGCAGCGGGAGCAGCCGTCGCTGGTGCTGCCCGTAGTCGAGCAGCAGCTCCTCCTGGTCCTGCGAGGTCGCCTCGAACTGGCGGCGCCGCAGCGCGTACCGGATCGCCACCGCCAGGGCGACCTTGCTGGCGTTGATGCCGGCACCGCCGACGCAGACCCGGCCCTGCACGAGGGTGCCGAGCATGGTGAAGAAGCGGCGGTCGGGGTTGTCGATGTCGCTGGAGTAGGTGCCGTCCTCGGAGACGTCGGCGAACCGGTTGAGCAGGGCCTCCCGCGGGACGCGCACATGGTCGAACCACAGCCTGCCGTTGTCGACGCCGTTGAGCCCCATCTTGAGGCCGTCGTCCTCGATGCTCACCCCGGGCGCGGGCTTCCCCGCCCCCGGTCCGGCACCAGTGCGGATGGGCACCACGAACGCGTGCACGCCGTGCCGCTCGCCTGCGACCTCCAGCTGGGCGAAGACGACCGCGAGCTCCGCATGGGCCGCGGCGTTGCCGATGTAGTCCTTGTTGGCGTCCGGCTCGGTCGTGGTGATCACGAACTCGCCCGCCTCGGCGTCGTAGGTCGCCACCGTGCCGAGCGCCTGGACGTTGGAGCCGTGGCCGGTCTCGGTCATGGCGAAGCAGCCCATCAGCCGGCCGGTGATCAGGTCCGGGAGGTACGCCGCGTGGTGCGGCTCGGTGCCGAGCTGCAGGATCGCGCCGCCGAACAGCCCGAACTGGACGCCCACCTTGACCAGCACCGACAGGTCGCCGAAGGCCAGCGTCTCGAACGCCGCGAGCGAGGCGCCGATGTCACCCCCGCCGCCGTACTGCTCCGGGAAGCCCATCCCGGTCTGCCCGGTGGCGGCCATCTCGACCACGAGGTCGCGCACCCGCTCGCGGAACGCCGCCCGGTCGAGCGTCTCGGCCTCCTCGAGGACCGAGGCGTACTTCACCAGGTTGGTGCGGACCAGGTCGCGGACCTCGGCGTAGCGCCCGTCCAGCAGCGCGGTCAGGGCGGCGAGGTCGACCGACGGGTCCGTGGACACGCCGGGAGGGTACCCAGCAGCGGTCAGGGCCTCGCGAAGTAGTTCGGGGCGATCCACTCATACATGGAGACCTCTTCGACCGTCTTGCCCGGCCGCGGGGCGTGGACCATCATCCCGTTCCCGGTGTAGATCGCCACGTGGTAGATCGACGAGGGGCCGGCGTCGCTCCAGAAGAGCAGGTCGCCCGGCTGGAGCTGGGCCGCCGTGACCGGCGTCGACCGCGCGTACTGCGCGGCCGAGTAGTGCGGCAGCGACTTCCCGCCGGCGGCCCAGGCCATCATCGTCAGCCCCGAGCAGTCCCAGCTGTCCGGGCCTGCGGCGCCGTAACGGTAGGGCTCGCCGATCTGCGCACGCGCGAAGGCGATGGCGGCCGCCGCGTTGCCGCTGGGCGGCGGGGGCGGCGGGGGCGGCGGGGGCGGAGGCGGCGGGGTGGTGGGTGTCGCCGTGGGCGGTGTGGTCGGGGTCGTCGGGGTCGTCGGCGTCGGACCGGCGCTCGGGGTGGCCGCGACCGTGGGCGCCGCAGTCGGCGTCGGCTGACCGGTGGGGGTCTGCTGCTGCTGCTCTTGTTGCTGCTGTTCCTCGGCCTGCTGCTGGGCGGCGGCCGCCGCGGCCGCGGCGGCCGCGGCCTCGAGCTGGTCCTGGCGCTGGCCGGCCAGGTCGGCGCTGATGCCCTGCAGCCGTGCGAGCTGGCCGATCAGCCGGTCGCGCTCGGCGGCATAGGCACCGGCCTCGGCGGCCGCGGCCTGCTCGGCCGCACGTGCCGCGTCCCTCGTCGTCCGGGCCCGGTGGGCGGCGGCTCGCGCGTCGGCCAGCGCGGTCTCGGCGCGAGCGTCGGCGGCCTTCGCCTGCTTCGCAGCCGCGCGGTAGGCGTCGTAGCGGCCCTGCAGTGCCGACTGCGCGTTCTGGAGCGCGGCCACGCTCTCGAGCACGTCGGTGACGCCCTCGGCTGCGCTGATCGCGCCGACCGCCCCGAGCTGGGGAGACATCTGGTAGGCCGCCACCGCAGCCCCGGCGTACGCCGCCCGCTGCCGTTCGAGGTCGGCGTCGGCTGCCAACGCCTGCTGCTGGGCGAGCGCGGCCGCGTCGGCGGCCTGCTGCGCCTCGTAGCGGGCGCCGTTGAAGACCTCCCCCGCCTTGGCCGCGGCGACCTGGGCGTCCTCGAGCCGGCTCTCGGCGGCGGCCAGCCCGGCCCGCACCGACGAGACGTCGGCGGCCTTGGCGTCGACCGCGGCCTGAGCCGCGTCGACGTCCTGCTGGGTGACCTGACCGTCCGGGTCGGACGCCCAGGCTCCCGGGACCACCAGGCCCGCGGCGCACACCAGCGCCAGCCCTGCGACGCACTTCCCCACGACGTACTTCCGGGCACGCACCGGCCTCGACCCCTCATACGGTTCGCGACCGGCTCCTTCCCCGAGTCGGTCTCTGCGTGCACCTCAGTCACACGTCCCACACGTGTCACTTCTGCCGCACGAACACCAACCTAGGGCGATCTGGGGCCGCGTCAACCCGAAACGGCCAGATTTCTTCGGTTCACCGGCGTGTCGGCTTGACGGGCTACACGGATGTAATTCGCACGGTTGGGCTCAGTCGCGCAGGACGGGGACCGCCGACGTGGTCGTCGTCGGGTGCGAGCGGAGCCCCTTGCCCTCGAACTTCTGGCCGCTGGCCAGGCCACCGACGTAGAAGCTGACCAGCGCGATGAGGATGCCCGCGACGTCGTCGGCGATGTAGTGCCAGCCGAAGTATAGCGTGGCGATCGCGGTCACACCGAAGTTGACCCAGACCGCGATCCGCAGCCACCGGATGTTGATCGTGTACTGGACCATCAGCGCGACCAGCATCGTGATCCCGCAGTGCAGGCTCGCGAAGCCGGCCACCGACTGCACCGCACCTTCGACGGTGCCGGCGATGACGTTGTGGCGGGTGTCGGCCAGCGAGGCCATCAGCCGGCCGGAGGGCGTCGACGGCAGGTCGGTGTAGAGGTAGACGTAGCGGAAGCCGGGGCCCAGGGTCGGCAGCGCGTAGTAGGAGATCGTGCCCAGCGTCCAGGCCAGGCACTGCGAGGTCACGAACCAGTAGCCGTAGGACAGGTTGCGCGCCCACACCACCCACGCGGTGACGACGAGCGGCACCATCGGCAGGAACCACAGGTAGACGTAGGACAGCACGTGCGCGGCGACGCCGGTGCCGAGCACGGTGTGCAGGAACGTCGCCGGGTCGTGGCCGAACAGCAGCGCATGGTCGACCAGGTGCAGCTCGCGGTCGTACTTCGTCGAGATGACGAAGGGCAGGAACGACTTGATGTTGCGGTAGGTCACGTAGACGACGTAGAAGCAGGTGATCCCCATCGCGACGAGGGTCCACCGCTCCTTGTTCCAGTGGTTGCGCAGCCGGTCGCGGATGACCGAGGGGATGGTGCGTGGTGCCCGCCACGACCGCCAGATCGTCAGTGGCAGCAGGTCGAGCAGCAGCGCGCCGAGGAGCAGCAGCGGGAGGCGGATGTAGGACGGGCCGAGGAAGCTGCCCTCGGGGTCGACCAGCCGCTTGTCCAGGGCGATCGCCAGCGCGATGGCCCATGTCGCCATGCCGACCGCCAGGAACACCATCAGGGTCCAGGCACGGCGGTACACGCAGGTCAGTCTATGGAGCCGGGCCCCGCGTGGCTCATCGGTGCTGGCGCCGCATCACGGCGTCGATTCACCGGCCGCCGACGACCGCGGTGCGAGTCGCGTCCACCGAGAGCCGGACCGGCTCACCCGGACCCGGGTGCTGGTCGAGCGGCGCGACCGCGTCGAGCTCGCCGATCCCCTCCACGTCGACGACCAGCCGCACCTGCTCGGGCGTCGTCCGGGCCTCGACCACCGCGCCCTTCAACCGGCCGTCCGGGTCCACGCGGAACGCGCTGCGGCGTACGGCCAGCCGGACCGCCGGGATAGTCCGTGACGAAATGGCTGTGGAGAACGGTGTTCGGTGTTCCACTTCGTCACGGACTATCGCAGCGGCGGGACCCTCGAGCACCCGGGCGTAGCCGAGGAAGAGTGCGGTCTCGGCGTCGACGGGGGCACGCCAGACCTCGCCGATCTCGCCCTGCTGGACGATCCGGCCGGACCGCATCACGGCCAGCCGGTCGGCGACGGTGAACGCCTCGTCGTGGTCGTGGGTCACCATCAGCGCGGTGATCCCCTCCTGGGTGAGGATCGCACGCAGGTCGGCGGCCAGCCGTTGCCGCAGCCCCGCGTCGAGGGCGGAGAGCGGCTCGTCGAGCAGGAGCAGCCGCGGGCGTACGGCGAGGCAGCGGGCCAGCGCCACGCGCTGACGCTCGCCGCCGGAGAGAGTGGCCGGGAGCCGGTCGCCGTACCCCTCGAGACCGACCAGGGACAACAGCTCCTCGACGCGGGCCTCGAGGCCCGGGGTGTGGCGGAGCCGCAGGGCGTAGCCGACGTTGCGGGCCACGGTGAGGTGGTTGAACAGCTGCCCGTCCTGGAACATAAGCGCGAACCCGCGCTTGTGGGTCGGCACCCGGGTCAGGTCGCGGCCGTCCCAGGCGACTGACCCGGAGACGAGCGGTTCGAGCCCGGCCACCGAGCGCAGCAGCGTGGACTTGCCGCAGCCGGACGGACCGAGGACGGCGAGGACCTGGCCGTCCGGCAGCTCGAGGTCCACGTCGCGGACGGCGGGTGTGCCGTCGTAGGACACCGACAGGTCGGTGAGCCGCAGCATCAGAACGTCCCGAGCGACCGGGTGCCGAACCGGTCGACGACGAGGACGACCAGCGCGGTGGCCGCGGCGAGCACCACCGAGGCGGCCAGCGCCATGCCGAAGTTGTCGCTGCCCGGGCGGCCGATCAGCTGGTAGATCACCACCGGCAGGGTCGGGTGCTCGTCGCGGAAGAGGAACGACGTCGCACCGAACTCGCCGAGCGAGATCGCGAACGCGAAGCCCGCGGCGGCCAGCAGCGGCCTCCAGACCAGCGGGAGGTCGACGGTCGCGAACGCCCGCAACGGGCCGGCGCCCAGCGAGGCCGCGGCCTGCCGCTGGCGGTCGTCGGCGCCGGCCAGCACCGGCACCAGGATGCGCACCACCAGCGGGAGCGCGACCAGGGCCTGCGCGATCGGGACCAGCAGCGGTGACTCGCGCAGCTCGAGCGGCGGCCGGTCGAGGGTGATGAGGAAGCCGAAGCCGAGCGTCACCGCGGAGACGCCGAGCGGCAGCATGAAGATCCCGTCGAGGGTGCTGCGCAGGCGACGTTCGGCCGGGCTGACCGAGCGCCGGCTCACGACGACGGCGATCAGGCCGCCGAGCAGCAGCGCCATCCAGGTGGCGTCGACCGCGGTGCGCAGGCTGGTGACGAGAGCGCTGGTCACCGGCACCAGGAGCGCGTTGCCGGCGCCGACCGAGTCGAGGTTGCGGTAGTTGGCCAGGGTCCACTCGCCGTGCGCCCGGAGTGAGCCGAGGACGAGGGTGAGGATCGGCGCGGCCACGAGCGCCAGGGTGAGGAAGGTCAGCGCGAGCTGGCCGGCGTCCTGCCGGCGGACCGGTCGCGGTCGGGCCGTACGGCGCTCCACCGTGGGGTCCGGGACCCGGCGGAGCCGGCCGGCCAGGACCAGCAGCGCGGTGACCGCGAGCAGCTGCAGGATCGAGAGCGCGGCCGCTGCCTGCAGGTCGAGCAGCTGGGTGGTCAGCAGGTAGATCTCGGTCTCGACCGAGGAGTAGCGCAGGCCGCCGAGGGTGAGCACGACACCGAACGAGGTCGCGCAGAACAAGAACACCACGCTGGCCGCCGAGACCAGCGCCGGCCGGAGCGCGGGGAAGGTGACGGTGCGGAAGACCTGCGCGGGCGTCGCGCCCAGGGCGGCGGCCGCCTCGGCCGGCCTCGGGTCCAGGGACTCCCAGGCGACCCCCACCGCGCGGATCACCACGGCCACGTTGAAGAAGGTCAGCCCCGCGATGATCGCCACCGGCGTCCCGTCGAGACCGAGGAAGCCGAGCGGTCCGGACTCGCCGACCAGCAGCCGGAAGGCGACGCCCACCACCACGGTCGGGAGGACGAACGGCACCAGGAGCAGGGCCCGGACCAGGTTACGCAGGGGGAAGGCCAGGCGGTGCAGGACGTAGGCGGCGGGCAGGCCGAGCACCACCGAGCAGATCGTGGCCAGCCCGGCGGACCAGACCGTGAACCACAGCACCCGGTGGGTGCGTGGCCGGCCCAGGACGTCGACGACACCGCTGACGTCGAACCGGCCGTCGACCACGAAGCCGCGGCCGATCATCCCGCTCACCGGCAGCACGAAGAAGACGGCGAGCACCAGCAGCGGCCCCAGCGCGAGGCCGGCCATGGTGAGCAGCCGTCTCCCCCTCATCACCCGCTCGCTGTCCGGCTCATCGACTGGTGACGTCGCTCCAGTCGCGCAGCCACTCGTCGCGGTGCTCCGCGATCTGGGCCGGGTCGACGGTGAACGGGTGCTCCGGCTGCCTGGCGAACCTCGCCCAGTCCTCGGGCAGCGCGACGCTGGAGTCGACCGGGAAGACGTACATCGCGTCCGGCAGCGCCTCCTGGAACGGTTCGGACAGCATGAAGTCGACCAGCGCCCGGGCGCCGTCCGGGTTGTGCGCGCCGGCCAGCACGCCGGCGTACTCGACCTGGCGGAAGCACGTGTCGAGCAGCGCGCTCGTGGTCGTGCCGCCCTGGCCGTCGAGGGTGAACGCCGGTGAGGAGTCGTAGGACAGCACGATCGGCCGGTCGCCGTTGCCGCCGCCCTGGGTGAAGTCGACCTCGTAGGCGTCCGACCAGCCCTGGGTCAGCTCGGTGCCGTTGGCCATCAGCCGGCCCCAGTAGTCCTGCCAGCCGTCCTCGCCGAACTCGGCGATCGTCGCGAGCAGGAAGGCCAGGCCCGGCGAGCTCGTCGTCGCACCCGGGGTGACGAACAGGTCCTTGTAGTCCGGCTTCACGAGGTCCTCGAGGCTCCTGGGCTCCGGGATCCCCTTGTCAGCGAACCAGGTGTCGTCGACGTTCACGCACACGTTGCCGGTGTCGACCGGCGTGAGGGCGTGCTCGTCGTCGCCGGCGAGTGCGTAGGTGCTCGCACCGTCCGGCAGCTTCGCGGCGTACGGCGCCAGCACGCCCTCGTCGATCGCGCGCGAGCCGAAGGTGTTGTCGATCCCGAACACCGCGTCGCCGGTCGGGTCGTCCTTGGTGAGCACCAGCTTGTTGGTCAGCGCGCCGGCGTCGCCGGACGCCTTGATGACCAGGTCGTAGCCGCTCTCGTCCTCGAACTGCTTCTGCAGCTTCTTCGACATCACGAACGACTCGTGCGTGACCAGCACGACCTTCGTGTCGTCGTCGCCGCCGTCGCCGCTGCCGACCAGCGAGCAGGACGCGGTCAGGAGGGCGGCGGAAACCACCGCGACCGCAACGGGAATACGCCGCATCTGTTGTGACTCCCTTCGCCGGTGCTAACCGGAGCAGGTTCGGAGGGTCTGCGGCTGCACCGCACTCTCAGCGCCATCGGGCGCTCCCCTGTCGTCGTCGACCACCCTAGCGCGGCGGCATGTGGAAGATTTCGCGCATGTCCTCCCGACGGCCCAGCCGCCGCCACGAGCTGCTCGCAGCCGTCGTCCCGCGCGTGCGCAGGTCGCGCGAGCTCGACAGCCCCGAGGCGGAGCGGGCCCGGCTGGTGTCGTGGCACGCGACGCTCGACCGGCGGTTCCCGACCGGCGTGGTGCCCCTGTTCGCGCGCCGCTATGCCGTGGTCCGCGAGGAGCTGCCGGCCGGTTTCCCGTCGTACACGCTGACCCGGCGCGGCATCACCCACGGCCGGACGGTCGTCTATGTGCACGGCGGCGGGTTCGTCGCCCCGATCGACCCCTTCCAGGTGCGCTACGCCGCGCGGCTCGCGTCCGGGCTGGGCGCCCGGGTGGTCATGCCCGACTACCCGCTCACGCCCGAGCACACGTGGCGCGACGCCCACGGGCCCGTCGTCGAGCTGGTCGAGCGGCTGCTCGCGGACGGCGAGGACGTCACCCTCGTCGGAGACTCCGCCGGAGGCGGCCTGGCGCTGGCCGTCGCGCTGGCGGTCCGCGACCGGGGCGGCCCCCAGCCGGGCCACCTGCTCCTCATCTCGCCGTGGGTCGACCTCACGATCAGCACCCCGGAGACCTACGACGTCACGAAGACCGACCCGTGGCTGTTCATCGGCAAGATGCAGGCGTACGCCGAGTGGTGGGCGGGCTCGCCCGGCGACCTCGGCCGGCCCGAGGTGTCCCCGGCGCTGGCCGACCTGGCGGGGCTGCCGCCGGGCTTGATGTTCTTCGGCACCCGCGACTCGCTGGCCCCGGGCGGGCGGCTGCTCACCCGGCGCGCCGCCGAGGCCGGCTGGGAGCTCACCTCGGTCGAGGAGCCGGGGCTGATCCACGTCTACCCGATCCTGCCGTTCCTGCCCGAGGCCGGGCGGGCCTGGACGACGACGCTGGAGTTCCTGACGTGAAGATCTCAGCCGTGCCGTTCGCGGCGCTCGACCGCCTCACGGCCTACAGCCTGTGGAAGCTGCGGCAGGACGTGTTCGTGGTCGAGCAGGAGTGCCCCTACCCCGACCTCGACGGACGCGACCTGGCGCCCGAGACCCGCCACATCGTGATGGAGAACGACGACGGGGTCGTGCTCGGCTGCGCCCGCGTGCTCGACGACGGCGACGAGTGGCGGATCGGCCGGGTCGCGCTGCACCGCACCGCCCGCGGCCAGGGCTGGGCCGACCGGCTGATGGAGGCTGCGCTCCAGGTCTGCCCGGACCGCGACGTCGTGCTGGACGCCCAGACGCCGCTGGCGGGCTGGTACGCCGGGTTCGGCTTCGAGGTCTGCGGCCCGGAGTTCCTCGACGATGGCATCGCGCACCTGCCGATGGTGCGCCGGGCGGGCTGAGACACCTCCGCCGGGATAGTCCCAGACCTTTCCAACACCACTTCCGCGGGCGGCGTGTTGGGAACGTCTGTGACTATCCCGCGGCGGCGAAGCTCACGAGACCATCGGCTGCTTCGGACCGGACGGCGAGGCCACGGGCGACGAGGAGCTCGAGGTGGGCCTTGGTCTCCATGGCGGCCATGCCCCGCGCGAACACGTCGAGGTCGTCGTAGGCGGTCTCGTGCCGGGTCCAGCCCAGTTGGGTGGCGACCTCGGCCGCGGTGTGCCGGCCGCCGGCCAGCGCCGCGAGGCACAGGTCGAGCCGGTGCTCGTGGTGGACCAGCAGCTCGTCGACCCGGGCGTGCGAGGACGGAGCCACCGGTCCGTGGGCGGGCAGGATCCTCAGGTCGGGCAGTGCGCGGACCTTGGTCAGCGAGGCCATGAAGTCGCCGAGCGGCTGCGGGGTGGGTGGCACCGTGAAGCCGATGGACGGCGTGATCGTCGGCAGCACGTGGTCACCGGCGAACAGCAGCCCGTCGGCCCGGTCGGCGAAGACGTAGTGGCCGGGCGTGTGCCCGGGCGTGTGCACCGCGTCGAGCGTGCGGGTGCCCAGCGGGATGGTCACGTCGCCCTCGAGCCAGGTGTCGGGGTACTGCCACAGGCTCAGGTCGACCTCGCCGTCGTTGCGGCCCCGGTCCCAGAGCTCGGCGACGTCGGCGGCACCGGCGGTGCGCAGCACGGTGACGAACGGGTTCTCGGGCAGCGAGCCGTAGTCGCTGTGGAACAGGTCGAGCCCCGGCTTCTCGTCGATGCCGAGTGCGACGTCAGCGCCGAGCTCGTGGCCGAGGACGGTGGCCATCGTGAAGTGGTCGCGGTGGATGTGGGTGACCAGGAACCGCCGGATGTCACCGAACCCCGAGCCGATCGAGCGCAGGCAGCGGTCCAGCAGCTCACGCGCCTCCGGGATCGCCCAGCCGCCGTCGACCAGGACCAGCCCGTCGTCGCTGGCGACGACGTAGACGTTGACCGCCTTGAGCCCGTCCATGGGCAGCGGCAGCGGGATCCGGAAGATGCCGTCGGCCACCGGCCAGGCACCCTCGGCGGTCCAGTGCTCGCCCGAGTCGGGTGAGACGGCGTACGCCGTGGGCGTGGACGAGGTCACCAACGAAGCCTAGGAGGAAGGGTCGGGCTCGAGGTCGGGCAGCCCCAGGTCCATGGTCGGCTGCTGGATGCCGCCGTCGACCTCGATGAGCTTGCCGGTGACGTACTGGCCCGCCTTCGAGGCGAGGTAGAGCACGCACGCCGCGATGTCGTCGGGTTCCCCCACCCGGCCCAGCGGCGTCCTGGACTCCAGCTGCTCCATCAGCTCCGGCTGCGAGGCGACGTACTCCAGCGAGCTGGTGAGGATCGAGCCGACGTAGACGCCGTTGACCCGGATCCGGGGCGCGAGGTCCTGAGCCACCATCCTCGTCCAGTGCGCGAGCGCGGCCTTCGCCGTGCCGTAGGCGACGAAGCCGCGGTCGGCGGTCCGGCCCATCATCGAGCTGATCGTGACCACCGACTGCCGTCCGTCGGCGTTCTTGAGCATCAGTGGCACCGCGGCACGGGTCAGCGCGTGCGCAGTGCCGACGTTGAAGCTGAATGCGCGCTCGAGGTAGCCGGGAGTGGTGTCGAGGAACGCGCGCGGGAAGGTCCCGCCGACGTTGTTGACGACGGTGTCGAGGCGGCCGAAGGCGTCGTAGGCCGCCGGAGCGAGCGCGGCGACGGACTCGAGGTCGCTGAGGTCGGCGGGGACGACGACGCACTGCCGGCCGGTGGCGCGCACCTGCTCGGCGACGGCGTCGAGCTGCTCCTCGGTGCGCGCGGAGATCAACACGTCGGCCCCCGCCTCGGCGAGGGCAACCGCGGTCGCGGCACCCAGGCCGCGGCCGGCACCGGTGACGATCGCCGCCGTACCGGGCACGGCGAACCGGTCCAGGATGCTCATCGGGCGACCGGTCGGGCGACCAGGCCGCGGCCGGTCACCAGCGGCAGGTCGACGGCCCGGACGAGCCCCGGCTCGGCGGCGACCACGGCCGGCACCGTGGTGATGAGGCGCTGGGCGGTGGTGATCATCCCGGAGACGTTGTGGTCGCCGTGCTCGCCGTGGTGGGTGAGATCGACCTGCATCATCGGCTCGCCGGTGATCCGCACCCGGTAGCAGCCGCCTGACCCCGGTGGCGGCTTCTCCCACTCGGCCACCTGGTCGGGGTCGATCCGGGTGATGTGCTCGAGGACCACCCGCGGTGTGCCCTCGACCTTCCCGAGCACCGCGAACCTCACCGCACCCATCGTCCCCTGCTTCACCTCGCCGCTGACGCTCTCGGTGTCACGCTCGGCGGGCCGCCGGTCGACCTCCTCGGTCAGCGGCTCGTCGAGGGTGACGTCGAGTCCGGCTGCGATCTGGCGGACCACGCTGCCCCACGCCATGGAGAGGATGCCGGGCTGGAAGAGCATGCCGACCTCGTCCATCGGCCTGCCGAACCCGAAGATCTCGTTCATGACGACCGGCTGGTAGTAGGTCGAGTAGTCGCAGATCTCCATGACCCGGACCTCGTCGATGCGGCGGCTGAGGCTGGTCATCACCAGCGGCAGCACGTCGTTGGCGAAGCCCGGGTCGATGCCGTTGACGTGCAGGCTCGCGCCGCCGCGTGCGCACGCGTCCTCGATCCTGGCGATCATCTCCGGCGGCAGGATCTGCTCGGGCCACTGCAGCAGCACCGGGCCGCTGCTGGTCACGTTGATGCCCGCCTCGACGAAGGAGACCAGGTCGTCGATCGCCTCGAAGACGCGGTCGTCGGTCATCGCGGTGTGCACGATCGCGTCCGGGGCCAGCCCGACCAGCGCGTCCCGGTCCGTCGTGGCCATGATGCCCAGCTCGCGTCCGAGCCCGGCCAGCTCGCCGGCATCCTTGCCCTCCTTGGCCGCGGTGGACGTCCACACCCCGACCAGCTCGAGGTCGGGGTGCGCGTCGACGCCGGCGATCGCGTGCCTGCCGACGGTGCCCGTCGACCAGACGACCACGCGCAGCGGCTTGTCGGGGATGACCTGGCCCATGGGGCGAGGCTAGAACAGGTTCTAGTTCGTGGGAAGTCAGACCGGGTCCAGCACCACGCACCGGGTGCCGGAGTAGATCGTCGGCATGCACCGGTTGCAATGGATGCATGCGCCATCCGCCTGGCGGCCCGCGATGAGCTCGTTGACCAGCGTCGGCTCGCGCAGCAGCGCCCGGCCCATGGCGACGAAGTCGAAGCCGAGCCGCATCGCCTCCTCCATCGTCTCGCGGCGGTTGATGCCACCGAGGAGCATCAGCGGCATCGAGAGCCGCTCGCGGAACCGCATCGCCTTGTCGAGGAAGTAGGCCTCATGGAACTCATACTCCTTGAGGAACCGCTTGCCCGCCGGCGTGCGCATCCCCAGCCGCACCGGGAGCGGCATCGCGGCCGCGAGCTCCCTGACCGGTGTCTCGCCGCGGAAGAGGTACATCGGGTTCATCAGCGAGCTGCCGCCGCTCAGCTGCAGCGCGTCGAGCTGCCCGTCGGCCTCGAGCATCGCCGTCACCTCGAGGCTCTCATCGGTCGTGACGCCACCGCGGAAGCCGTCGCTGACGCTCACCTTCGCCGTCACCGCGGCCGCGTCGCCGACCTCCTCGCGGACCGCCTTCGCGACCTGCCGGGCCAGCCGGGCCCGGTTCTCCAGCGTGCCACCGAAGCGGTCCTTGCGGCGGTTGAGCCCCGGCGCCAGGAACGACGAGATCAGGTAGCTGTGGGCCATGTGCAGCTCGAGCACGTCGAAGCCGGCTCGCACCAGCGTGCGCGCGGTGGCGACGTAGGCCGCCGTGATCCGGGTCAGGTCCCGCTCGGACGCCGCGTGGACCAGCTGCATCGACAGCGGGCTCGGCATCCGGCTCGCGCTCAGGGCATGGACGCCGTTCGAGCGACCGTTGGCCACCGGCCCCGCGTGCCCGACCTGGCCGGCGAGCTTGGCGCCGGTGCGGTGGATCGCCTCCGCCAGCCGGGTCAGCCCCTTCTCGGTGTCGGGACCCACCACGATCTGCGCGCGGTGGGTGCGCCCCTCCGGGGCCACGGCCAGGTAGGCCACCGTGGTCAGCCCGACGCCGCCCTCGGCCACGGCGAGGTGGTAGTCGATCAGCTCGTCGGTGACCTGCCCCTCGGGCGTGCGCCCTTCGAACGTCGCCGCCTTGACCGTCCGGTTGCGCAGCGTGACCGGCCCGAGCCGGGCCGGTGCGAACACGTCGGGTGCCACCGGACCAGGTTAGAACGCGTTCCAGTTTCTGGCCACGGGACAATGGCCGGGTGTCAGTGCTCGACCAGATCAGCTGGATCGTGACCGGGTACGCCGTCCTGGTCGCGGTGCTCGCCGGCTGGTCGGCCTATCGCTGGCGGCGCCGGCCGCCGTGGCTGGACTCGATGGCGTGGATGCTCGAGGCGCTGCTGGTCCTCCGGGCGGTGGTCGGGCTGGGGTCGCTGCTGCAGGGACACCGGCCGGAGCAGGAGAGCACGCACCTGATCTACCTGATCGCGTCGGTCTGCGTGATGCCGCTCGCGCTGCGCTCGGTGCAGGGCGACGACGGCGCCTGGTCGCTGGGTGTGGTCGGGGTGGCAGCGGTCGTGGTGGCGGTGATCAGCGTGCGGATGGTGATGACGCTGTGACCGAGCCTGTGACCGGGAAGGCGACCATGACCCGGCCCGCGCCGCCGGCCGCGTCGCGGTCGGGCGCGCACCAGGTGCTCCTGCTGGTCTACGCGGTCTTCACGCTGTCGGCGGGCGCCCGGGCGGTCGTGCAGCTCGCGACAAAGGCCGACCAGGCCCCGATCGCCTACTCGCTCTCGCTCGTCGCCGCCGTCACCTACGCCCTGGGCTGGGTGGCCATCCGGCGCGCGTCCGAGGGGCACACGGCGTTCGCCTCCCGGATGCTCTGGATCGAGCTCGCGGGCGTGCTCAGCGTCGGGACCCTCAGCCTGCTGGTGCGGGACTGGTTCCCGGACGCCTCGGTCTGGTCCGACTACGGGATCGACTACGGCTTCGTGCCCGTGGTGCTGCCGGTGGCCGGGCTGCTGTGGCTGCGCGCCCAGGACCCCGAGCGCAAGGCCGGCGCCGCGACGGCGTTCCGCGTGGTCGCCTTCGCCGAGGCGCTGAGCTGGCTGGGGCTGCTCACCGGCATGTTCTTCAAGTACGTCGTCGACGCCGGCGAGCTGGGCGTACAGATCTTCGGGCCGGTGCACGGCATCGTCTTCCTCACCTACCTCGTCGTCACGCTGATCACCTGGCGCACCCAGCGCTGGTCGTTCCCGGTCGGCGTGCTCGCGCTCGCCGCCTCGGTGCCGCCGTTCTGCACCGTCGCGTTCGAGGAGTGGGCACGGCGCACCGGCCGGCTGGACTGAACGGCTCGGATCAGTCCGGCTCGGCCCAGGGCGTCCACATCCGAGGGACCGGCGTCCCGTCGATGGAGAGGTCGAGCCGCTCGGTGAAGAAGCAGACCAGCCCGCGGACCTGCTCGGCGTCGTGCAGCGGCTCCTCGTAGCTCCACGCGATCCGGTGGAGGACGGGGTCGTCGCCCGGCACCGACCAGTAGGTCGCCCGTCCCTTGTAGGCGCAGAAGGTGGGTCGCGAGTCGTCGATCACGAGCGGCACCGCCACGTCCTCGCGCGGGAGGTAGTGGCGGACCCACCCGAAGGTGCCCTCGAAGAGCCACATCGCGCGGCTGCTCTCGGCCAGGAGCCCGCCGTCCCGCTCGATCCGGACCGTCCGGCTGCTGCGGCAGACGTCGATGCGGTGGCAGGGGTCGCGGGGGTGGCTGACCAGCGGCTCGTCCTCGTCGAGCCAGTCGAACGCGCCGAAGTCGAGCACGATCAGCCCCGCCACCTCGGGGTCGGTCAGCCGGAACGCCGCACCTTCTGCCAGGGTGCCGTCGCCGAGTCGCACCGACAGGGCTTCGCCGGGCGCGGTGTGCACCGTGAACGGCACCCTCGGGTCGAGCACCGGCCGGTCCGAGCCGCCCGGCTCGCCGTCATGGGGCACGAGCTCGGCGCGCACGTCCGACTCCGGGACGGCGTACGACGCAACGACCCGGCGTGGCTCGCAGACCAGCCGGGCACTGGTCGAGTCCGCCACGGTCTCGCCGCCGTGGAGGGCGCGGACCCGCTTGACCACCGCCCGGACGCGGAGCTCCCCGTGGCCGGCGCGGTCCTGGGCGTCGAGGTCGAGGGTCATGATTCGGAGTATGGACCTCGCGGCCGCCGAGCTCGACCGCCTCGTGCGCCGGCTGCGAGCCGCGGGCTGCGTCTTCGCCGAGGACGAGGCCGCGCTGCTGGCCGAGGCGGCCACCACGCCGGACCAGCTCGAGGGACTCGTCGTACGCCGGGAGGCCGGCGAGCCGCTCGAGCAGCTCGTGGGGTGGGCGGAGTTCTGCGGGCTGCGGCTGGCGGTGGCGCCGGGCGTGTTCGTCCCCAGACAGCGCACGGCCCTCCTGGCGCGGGAAGCCTCGGCGCTGGTGGCGCCGGGTGACGTCGTGCTGGACCTGGGCTGCGGGACCGGGGCGATCGCGGCCGCGGTGCTCGCGCGGGTCCCGGGCGCCGAGCTCTACGCCGTCGACGTCGACCCGGCAGCGGTGGCCTGCGCCCGGCGCAACCTGCCCCCGGACCGCGTGCTCGAGGGCGACCTCTACGAGCCGCTGCCGCCGGGGCTGCGCGGACGGGTGGCGGTGATCGCGGCCAACGCGCCGTACGTCCCCACCGACGCCGTGGCCCTGATGCCGCGGGAGGCCCGCGACCACGAGCACCGGGTCGCTCTCGACGGCGGCGCGGACGGACTCGTGGTGCAACGCCGCGTGATCGCGGCCGCGCCGGCCTGGCTGCGACCCGGCGGCCACGCCCTGGTGGAGACCGGACGCACCCAGCTCGACGCGACGACCGCGGCCTTCCGGGACGCCGGGATGGAGGTCTCGGTGAGCTCCGACGACGAGTCCGGTGGGCTCGTGGTGCGGGGGTCGAAGTACCCCAACAGTGGTATGGCTGCCGGTTCGGCGTCGTCCTAGACTCGACCGACCGAGAGTCACTCTCGGCCGGCGACGGCTCCCATCCCCATGTACGCCGCAGCCCCGGTGGGGGGTGGCTGCGTTCGGGGGCCGTCGCCCTCGGGGTCACCCGAGTGCGTCGGCGAGCACCCGTGCCAGGGGTGCCGGCACCTCGTCGTCGCGGAGGGCCTCGACCAGCAGCCGTGCATAGCGGAGCTTGCGCCCCGACCCGGACCCGAGGAACCGGTGCAGCTGGTCCCCGGTGGGCCGGTCGCGCTGGGCAGGCTGCTGCTGGAGCCCCCGGAACGGTCCGAGGTCGCCCTCCGCCTCGACCACGGCCAGCACCCGCGCCACGCCGAGCGCCCGGATCAGCTCGTCCTCGAGGTCCTTCTCGCAGCCGTGGAACCCGAGCCCGGCCAGGTCCGTCCCCGGCCGGAGGCCGCCCCGCTCCAGCGCGTCCCGGACGTACCGCTCCTCCCCGGCGTCGTACAGCCCGGCCAGGCTGAGCCCCCGCCCGGCCGGTCCCAGCTCGGCGACGTAGCGCGCCACATTGGTGATCCCGCCCATCGCCACCACCTCGACCCCGTCGAGCGGTGCCGCGCGACGGGCCGCCAGCGCGAGGACCGCGGCGCGGTCGCTCTCACCCTCGACGAGCACCGCGACCCGGC
This sequence comes from Nocardioides sp., assembly GCF_036274455.1. GTDB lineage: Bacteria > Actinomycetota > Actinomycetes > Propionibacteriales > Nocardioidaceae > Nocardioides. Next base: position 27,813 of record NZ_DASUFR010000087.1, read on the forward strand.
CCGCACCCGACACGGGGCTACGCCTCGGGGGCGGACTCGGTGGCGGACTCGGTGACGAACTCGGCGACCAGCCGGTTCACGACGTCCGGCCGCTCGAGGTGCAGGAAGTGGCCCGCGCCGGCCACCATCTCGAGCCGGGCCGTGCCGGGCAGGTTCCGGGCCGCGTGCTCGGCGTACCCCGGCTGCATGGCGCCGTCGTCGGCCCCGTGGAGGACCAGCAGCGGCACCGTCGGGACCGCGCCGAGCGTCCTGGCCCAGGCCCGGTAGGACGGCGGCACCCGCCACGGTGCGCGGATCGCGCGGTAGTAGCCGACCGCCGCGGCGACGTGGTCGCGGGTGGGCCAGGCCGCGCGGACCATCGCGACGTCCTCGGCGGCGTCGTAGCCGGGCGACCAGTCCCGCCACAGCCTCGGCAGCCAGCGGTCGACGGTGCGCTCCGGCAGCAGCGGGAGCTGGTTGAAGACCGTGTACCAGCTCATCCGCAGCTGGCGCGGCGCCAGCCGCAGGCTCGCGCCCCGGACCGCTCCCAGCGGCGGGACGGCGAGCGCCACGACCCGGCGGTACGGCGAGTCCGGGTGCGCGCCGAGCGCGTTCGCGGTGATCGCGCCCCAGTCGTGCCCGACGAGCACGGTCCGAGCGTCCCCACCGAGCTCGGAGTGCAGCCCCACGGCGTCGGCCATCAGCGCACCGACGTGGTAGCCGTCGCGAGCCAGGCCGCTGGGCGCGTAGCCACGCAGGTACGGCGCGACCACCCGGTGGCCCCGCTCGGCGAGGTGGGGACCGAGGTGCCGCCAGGTCCGGGCGGTGTCCGGGAACCCGTGCAGCGCCACCACCAGCGGCCCGTCGGCCGGGCCCCAGGCCAGGCACGACAGCCGGACCGCGGGCAGCCCGACCTCGAGGACCTCGGGCTCGGTGGACGGCACCTGCTCAGGGTAGGGACGACCTCCTCAGCCCCCGGCGGCCCGGGTCGGTGATCGGCGGGTCACTCCTCGGCGGCGAGCACCTGCTGGGCCGCGAGGAGGAGCGTCTCCTCGGGCGTGGTCGGGTGGAACTTCGCCGCCCGGATGTCGCGGTAGCACCGCTCGACCACCGAGCCGCGGAAGAACGACGCGCCACCGGTCACCTCCATCGCGATGTCGCAGACCTCGATGCCGGCGAGAGCGATCTCGCGCTTGGCCAGCATCACCGAGGTGAGCGTGTCGATGGAGGGTGCCGGGTCGTCGCCGACCAGGTCCAGGGCTCCGTCGAGCGCCCACCGCGCCACCTGCAGCCGGTGCTTCATCAGCCCCACCTGCCGCCGGACGGTCGGGTTGCCCGAGCGGTGCCGCACCGACTCGACGGCCGCGGTGAACGCCGCCTCGGCCACGCCGAGGTAGGCCCCGGAGATGATCGGGAAGGCGATGCTGCCGATCACCTGGAGGGGCGGGTCGATGACGCCGTACGGCCGATTGGCCAGGACCCGCTCGTCGGGGACGAACACGTCCTCGAAGACGATGTCGTTGCTCGCGGTGCCGCGCATGCCGAGGGTGTCCCAGTTGTCGAGCACCTTGACGCCCTCCGACGCGAACGGCACGGCGAGGTTGAGGACGCGTCGCCCCTGCTCGGGGTCGTCGTAGGCGAACATCGTCGACATCACGGTGCCGACGCTCGACTGGCTGGCGAACCGCTTGCGGGCACTGACCCGGAAGCCGCCCTCGACGCGCACGGCCTCACCCTGCGGGTGGGTCCAGTCGCCCCCACCGGTGGAGACCAGGAGGATCCCCTCCTCGGCCACCCGGCGCAGGGTCGCCTCGGCACCCGGCATCCCGCGCCGGTGGCGCCACGCGGTGAAGCAGACGACGTGCTGGTGCATCGAGCTCGCCAGTGCGGTCGAGCCGCAGTGGTGGGCCAGCCGGCGCTGGAGCTCGGCGAGCTGCCGGGGACCGGCACCGAGGCCGCCGAGCTCGACCGGCACGGCCGCGGCGAGCAGGCCGGCGTCGTGCAGGGCGTCGAGCGACTCGGACACGAACGTGCCCTCGACGTCGTGCGGGCCCGCATGTCGGGCGAGCACCGGTGCCACTTGGGCGACGCGCTCGTCGAGGGAGACGCTGGGGTCGAGGGGACGGGTCTGGGGCTGCTGGAGAGTTGTCATGCCCGGAAGCGTGCAGGGCGCAACGAACCGTGCCCAGTGCAGCTTCTGGACCTCGGTGGTACAGATTCTGGACTACCGGACCGGCGCACCGGATGCCACGATGACGTGGTGCCGGACTACGGACGGTTCTGCCCCGTCGCACTCACCACCGAGGTGTTGGCGGACCGCTGGACGCCGATGATCGTGCGCGAGCTGGTGCTCGGGAACACCCGGTTCAACGACATCGCCCGCGGGCTGCCCGGCATCTCCCGCACCCTGCTGACCCAGCGGCTGCGCCACCTCGAGAGGCGCGGCTGCGTCGAACGCTGGCCGTCCTTGGCCGGCAAGGGCTACGAGTACCGGCTGACACCGGCCGGGCGCGACCTCGAGCGGGTCATCGACGCCTTCGGCCGCTGGGCCATCGAGTGGCTCTTCGAGGACCTCTACCCGCAGGAGGTCGACCCGCAGACGCTGATGTGGTGGATGCACCGCCGCACCGACCCGCACCGGTTCCCGGACCCGCGGGTGGTGCTCGAGTTCGCGTTCACTGCGCCCGACCCGATGTCGATCTGGATAGTGCTCGAGCACGGCGAGGCCTCGGTCTGCATGCAGCACCCCGGCTTCGAGGTCGACATCCACCTGCGGGCCACGACGGCGGAGTTCAGCTACCTGTTCAACGGCAGGACGACCTGGCGCGACGCGGTCCGGGACGGTCGGATCGAGGTCGCCGGCCCGCCCCGCCTGGTCCGGGAGATCCCCACGTGGTTCCTCTGGAGCCCGTGGCACGACGTGGTGCAGGAGCGGATGGCGCGGGCCTGACCGACACGGCCTGGGCCACAGAGCCTTCCCGACAGCGGGTCACTAACCTCGGTGCGTGACCCCGGAGGTAGTCGTGGTCGGCGGCGCCAACGTCGACATGAAGGCCAGGGTCGCCGCACCGCTGGTCGCGGGGACGAGCAACCCCGGCTCGGTCGTCCGCACCCCCGGCGGAGTGGGCCGCAACGTCGCCGAGAACCTCGCCCGCCTCGGCCGCGTGGTCGCGCTGGTCTCGACCGTCGGCAACGACCCCGACGGCGACTGGCTGCTGGAGTGGACCGCGACGGCCGGCGTCGACGTCGCCCCGGTGCTGCGCGGCGGGCAGACCGGGCGGTACGTCGCGGTCCTGGACGTGCACGGCGACCTCTCGGTCGGCGTCTCGGACATGGCCTCCACGGAAGCCCTGGGCCCTGAGGTGCTCGACCACGACCTGATCCGGTCCGCCACCCTCGTCGTCGTCGACGGCAACATCCCCGCCACCACCGTCGACGCGGTGCTCGCGCTGAGCGCCTCGGCCGGCGTCCGCGTCGTCATCGACCCGGTGAGCGTGGCCAAGTCCCGGCGGATCGCACCGCTGCTGCGCACCGAGCGCCCGGTCTTCGCGATCACGCCCAACGAGGACGAGCTGGCCGCGCTGGGCTCGGTCGCCGGGCTGCACCGCCGCGGCGTCGAGGTGGTGTGGGTGCGCCGGGGTGCGGCCGGCTCCACGCTGAGCACGGCCGCGGACCTCGTCGAGCTCGAGGCGCCGCACGTCGACCCGGTCGACGTGACCGGCGCCGGCGACGCGATGCTCGCGGCGTTCTGCCACCGGGTACTCGCCGGCGACGACCTCGAGACGGCCGCACGCGCCGGCCACGAGGCCGCGGCGCTGACCGTGGCGAGCCCGCACACCGTCCGGCCCGACCTGCACGCGATGATGACGCCGTGATCGAGTGGACCGACGAGGTCGCGGAGGCGGTGGACGCGGGACGGCCGGTGGTCGCCCTGGAGAGCACGATCATCAGCCATGGGATGCCCTACCCGCAGAACGTCGCGATGGCGACCGAGGTCGAGGGCATCATCCGCGAGCACGGTGCGGTGCCGGCGACGATCGCGGTGCTGGGCGGCGTACCCAAGGCCGGGCTCTCGGCCGACGACCTCGAGCTGCTCGCCAGCGACCCCACCGTGGTGAAGGCGAGCGTGCGCGACCTGCCCACGATCATCGCGCGGGGCGGCCACGGGGCCACGACGGTCGCGGCCACCATGCACCTGGCGAACCTGGCCGGGATCCGCGTGTTCGTCACCGGTGGCCTCGGTGGGGTGCACCGCGGCGCGGAGACCTCGTTCGACATCAGCGCCGACCTCACCGAGCTGTCCCGGACGCCGGTCTGCGTCGTGTGCGCCGGGGTCAAGAGCATCCTCGACATCGGCCTGACGTTGGAGAGCCTGGAGACGCTCGGGGTGCCGGTACTGGTCGACGGCAGCGACGTGTTCCCGTCGTTCTACTCGCGCGGCAGCGGCTTCCCGGCCCCGCTGCGCGTCGACGGCCCGGACGAGGTCGCGCGGGCGATGCGCGCCGCCTGGTGGCTGGGGCTCACCAGCGGCCTGGTGGTCGCCCACCCGATCCCCGAGGCCGACGAGATCCCGGCCGCCGAGATGGACCCGGTGATCGCGCAGGCGCTGGCCGACCTCGACGCCCGCGGCATCTCCGGCCGGGACGCGACGCCGTTCCTCCTCGGCCGCATCGTCGAGCTCACCGACGGCCGCAGCCTGACCGCCAACATCGCCCTGGTCCGCGAGAACGCCAGGGTGGGCGCGGAGATCGCGGTTCGCTACGCCGCCCTGCAGGGGCAGGAGCAGGAGTAGCCACCGGACGTTTGGACCCCGGCCGATCGGGCGAGGCTGGAGGTCATGGGCGACCAGATGGTGATCAGGTACGACACGTTGTCCCTCTCCCAGCAGGTGCTCGAGCGCCAGGAGGGGCACGCGCACCACATCGCGTCCTACCTCCCCGCGCACGCGGACATCGGTGACTCGACCGGTCTGCTGCTGTCGATGTTCGACCCGCTGTCCAGGCTGGCCGTGCAGGTCGGCAGCGACGCGGCCTCGGTGCTCGCCGAGCTCGAGCAGGCCATGGCCGGCGCGGTGGGCGACACCCAGGTCGACGTAGCCGACCAGGACGGCCACGTCGGGGACGCCTTCACCAAGCTGCTGGGCCGGCTCGGCCCGGACGGCGCCGACGACAGCTACCCCGAGCTCACCCACGGCCCGACGCTGCCGGCCGCCGGCGAGAGCGCGCCGAGCGACTACGGCGACGTGGAGTCGTTCTTCTGGCAGAAGGGTGAGGCGACCGTGCAGGCGATCAGCGGTGGCGTGGGCGACGTCAAGGGGCTGATCGACGGGCTGACCCCGACCAGCCAGGTGACCGAGCTCGTCGACGCCTCGTCGTTCCTGGTCGCCCCGCAGGCGCCCGACAACCCGGTGTCCGACCTGCGCTGGAGCGCCGGCGCGCTTCTGGGCAGCATCGACTGGGTCGCGGAGAAGTTCGTCGGCTTCTCGATCCTCGACCGGTGCGTGTTCCACCCGTTCGCGGGCGACTGGCAGGGGATCTTCACGTGCTCCGAGGCCTGGCACCACGCGGGCGACGCCGCACAGGCGATCACCCGCAACCACGCCGGACTGGTGGCGTCGACGCCGCAGACCTGGCAGGGGCTGTCGGGTGACTCCTTCCGCGCGGCGATGACCACGATCGCGGCCGCGACCTACGGCCTGAGCGCGGCGTACTCCTACGCGGGCGACCTGGTCAAGACGCTCTCCACGGTCACCAAGCTGGCCTGCGTCGGGATCGGCAGCCTGCTCAAGCTGATCGCAGACAAGCTGCTCAAGATGGCCGCCGAGGCGGCGACACCGCTGATCGGCTGGGCGATCGGCGCGTTCACCGCCTACAGCGACATCCAGGACATCATCACGTGGGTACGCCGGGTCAACACGCTCATCGAGACGATCTCGTCGGCGATCCAGGACTTCGCGGAGGCCAAGACCTCGGTCCTGGGCAAGTACCGCATCATCGAGGACCTCGCCCAGGGCGCGGCCGGTAGCGCCGCGGCATGAGCTCGCGCGAGGAGGAGCTGATCCGGCGGGTCGAAGCGGTCATCGCCGCGACCCGGCGGGACGCCGAGCGGGTGGCCCGCGACCACGCCGCCCTCGAGGCGCGGCGTGCGCCCGCGGCGCGCCGGGGCGACCTGGGCCGGGACTGGCAGGAGGTCCAGGCGCGGATCGACGCCGGCCGGACCACCGTGGCAGACGTGTTCGGCGGTGCGGACGAGTCGCCGGCCGCCGTCCGGCTGCGGGAGCGGTCGCGGGCGCGGCTCGAGGCGATGACGCTGCCCGACGAACTGCCCGACGACCTGGCCGCCGAGGTCGAGGCGCTGCGCGCGGAGCTCCCGTGACCAGCGTGCCGATCGAGGTCCCGGACTGGCTCGGGGCGAAGTCGTTCACGCCGCGGATGACCGCGTCCGTCGGGCTGCCGGTGAGCGACGCGCTCTCGCTCGTGGCCGATGCGCTCGTCGCGCGCGGCTACAAGGTCAAGGACCGGACCGGCTCCGGCTTCCGGGCCTCGTGGGTCGACAAGTGGGTGCTCCTCGGGATCGCCGCGGCCACCGACATCGACGTCAAGCGGACCCGGCTGGCGGTGTCCGCGGTCCCGTCCGACGGCGGCTCGACGCTCACGATCGCCGTGGAGAAGGGCGGCGAGCACCGGGCCGGCCGGCGCCGGGGCCGGGAGGCGCTGACCGAGGCGTTCCAAGACGCCCAGCGCCGCGGGGTCCCGGTCTCGACCACGTCCTGGGCCTCAGGCACCATGGGGACATGAGCTCGTCCCCCTTCGACGATGCCGACGAGGCCGACGTCGCCGACCAGCAGCGTCCCGCCATCGACACCGACGACGACGAGCCGCCGCCGCTCCCGACCAAGCTCCCCGACGAGGCCGACGAGGCCGACGTCCTCGAGCAGGTCACCGTCGTCGGCGAGGACGACGACGACTTCGACCGCTGAGAGAGCAGAGTTGGCGCGTGATCGAGCTGCGCAGCGACAACGCGGCCGGCGTCGCACCGGAGATCCTGGCCGCCGTTGAGGCGGCCAACACCGGTTCGGCCCTGGCCTACGGCGGAGACGACCTGACCGCACACCTCCAAGAGGTCGTCCGCACCGTCTTCGAGCACCCGACCGCCCGGGTCTTCCCGGTGACCAGCGGGACGGCTGCGAACTCCCTCGCCCTGTCGGCGGCCACGCCCCCGTGGGGCGCGGTCCTGTGCCACCCGACGGCGCACATCATCGGCTCGGAGGGTGGGGCCACGTCCTTGTTCGGGGGCGGGGTCGTGATGCGAGGCGTCGACGGTGCGCACGCGCTGGTCGAGCCGGCCCGGCTGCGGGCCACGCTCGAGCAGGTCAGGTGGGGCGACCCGCACGAGAGCCAGCCGAGCGTGCTCTCGCTCACCCTGCCCAGCGACTACGGGACGGTCTACCTCCCCGAGCAGGTCGGTGAGCTCGTCTCGATCGCGCGGGAGTTCGGCCTGCGGGCCCACCTCGACGGTGCGCGGATCGCGAACGCCGTGGCCGCCCTGGGCTGCGCGCCGGCCGACGTCACCTGGCGGGCCGGGGTCGACGTGCTGTCGCTGGGCGCCACCAAGAACGGCGCGCTGAGCGCCGAGGCGATCGTGGCCTTCGACGACCGGATCGCCGACGAGCTCGTCTACCGCACCAAGCGGGCAGGCCACGTCACCAGCAAGATGCGGTTCCAGTCGGCCCAGCTCACGGCGTACCTGACCGACGGCCTGTGGCTGCGCCTGGCCGGCCACGCCAACGAGCGGATGGCCGAGCTGGTCGCCGAGCTGCAGTCACTCTCGCCGTACGGCGTGCGGCTCGAGGAGCGCGTGGACGTCAACATGGCCTTCGTCGAGCTGCCGGCGCCGGCGATCGATGTGGCGGCCGAGGCCGGCCTGCAGTTCTACCGGATGGGGCCGTCGACCGTGCGGCTCGTCACCAGCTGGCAGACCACGGTCGAGGACGTCAAGGAGGCGTGCGCCCGGCTCCGGGAGGCCGTGCTGGGCGCGGACGGCAGCACCGGCTGAAGCGGGTCCCCACGGCGCGTCCGGCTGTGCCACGCTCGGAGCGTGGAGGCGATCGACGAGCACTTCGTGCAAGCGGTCGAGGCGATGGCGGTCGAGGTGATGGCGGCGCCCGAGCGAGCCGCCGCCGGGCCACCGCGCGCGCAGCTCGAGGCACTGTTCACCGCGCAGGCCGAGAGCCGGCACCTCGACTTCGCGGCGCGCTACCTGCAACAGCAGGGCGCCGGCTTCTACACGATCGGGTCGGCCGGCCACGAGTCCAACGCGGCCCTCGGGCTGCTCTCGCGGACCACTGACCCGGCGCTGCTCCACTACCGCTCGGGCGGCTTCTTCGCGGCTCGGGCCAACCTCGACGGGACCGTCGACCCGGTCCGGGAGACGCTCCGCAGCCTGACCGCCTCGGCGTCGGACCCGATCTCGGGCGGCCGGCACAAGGTCTTCGGCCACCACAAGCTGCACGTCGTCCCGCAGACCTCGACCATCGCCTCGCACCTGCCGCGCGCGGTCGGGCTGGGGTTCGCACTCGGGCTGGCCCGGCAGCTGGACCGGGAGACTCCGTGGCCGGACGACGCGGTGGTGCTGTGCAGCTTCGGGGACGCGTCGGTCAACCACTCGACGGCGACGGGGGCGCTCAACGCGGCGGCGTACCTCACCCACGTGCACCGCAGCTGTCCGGTGCTCTTCGTCTGCGAGGACAACGGCATCGGCATCAGCACCCGCACGCCGCGGGGCTGGGTGGCGGCGGCCCTCCGGAGCCGGGGGCTGCCCTACCACCACGCCCACGGCCACGACCCCGCAGAGCTCCTGTCCACGGCCGAGGAGGCGCTGGCCCTGGTCCGCGGCAGCCGCGGCCCGGCCGTGCTGCACCTCCGCACCGTCCGGTTCATGGGCCACGCCGGCTCCGATGTCGAGATCGCCTACCGCTCCGCGGCGGCGATCTCGGCCGACCACGCCCGCGACCCGCTCCTGGCCACCGCGCGCGCCCTCGTCGAGGGCGACCACTGGACCCCAGCGCAGGTGCTGGAGCGCTACGAGGAGCTGCGCCGGACGGTCCGCAGGGTCGCGAGCGAGGTGAGCGCCGAGCGCCGCCTCGAGACCCGCGAGGAGGTCATGGCTCCGCTGGCCCTGCGCAGGAGGCCACCGCGGCGTCCTCCGCCACCCGCCACCGAGCCCGGAGCACCGGTGACGCTGGCCCAGGCGATCAACGCGACGCTGGCCGACGAGCTCGAGACCGACGACGCGGTGCTCGTCTTCGGCGAGGACGTGGCGGCCAAGGGCGGTGTCTACGGCGTGACCCGCGGGCTGCCTGGTCGGTTCGGAGCGGCCCGGGTCTTCGACACGCTGCTCGACGAGCAGACCGTCCTGGGCACCGCGCTCGGTGCCGCGCTGGCCGGCTTCCTGCCCGTGCCGGAGATCCAGTACCTCGCCTACCTCCACAACGCCGAGGACCAGCTGCGCGGCGAGGCGGCATCGCTCGGCTTCTTCTCGGCCGGGCAGTACGCCAACGGCATGGTGGTGCGGGTCCCCGGGCTGGCCTACCAGAAGGGCTTCGGCGGTCACTTCCACAACGACAACTCACTGACCGTGCTCCGTGACGTCCCCGGCCTCGTGGTGGCGGTCGCCAGCCACCCGCAGACCGCTCCAGCCCTGCTGCGCTGCTGCCTCGACCTGGCTCGCGACGAGGGCCGCGTCTGCGTGTTCGTCGAGCCGATCGCGCGCTACCACACGCGGGACGTCTTCGAGGGCGACGGCGGCTGGCTGGCGCCGTACGACGCCTCCTCCCGCACCTCGCTCGGCGACGTGGTGGTGAGCGGCAACGGGCACGACCTGCTGATCGTGACCTTCGGCAACGGGGTGTACATGAGCCTGCGGGTCGCGACGGCGCTGCGCGCCGAGGGGTTCGCGTGCACCGTGCTGGACCTCGCGTGGGTGGCACCGCTGCCCGTCGAGGGGTTGCTGCAGGCGGCGCACGGTGCCGCGGCGGTGCTGGTGGTCGACGAGACCCGGGCCAGCGGCGGTGTCTCCGAGGGGATCGTGGCCGCCCTGGCCGACGCCGGCTTCCCCGCCCCGGTCGCCCGGCTCACCAGCGCCGACTCCTTCGTCCCGCTCGGCCCTGCCGCGGACACGGTGCTCCTCGGAGAGGGCGAGATCCTCGACGCGGCCCACCAGCTCCTGCGCCGGTGAGCCGGTGCACCCCGTGGCTCAGACGGTGAAGTCGACCCCCTGCGCGAGCGGCAGCTCACCGGAGAAGTTCACGGTGTTGGTGGCCCGCCGCATGTAGGCGCGCCACGCGTCGGAGCCCGACTCGCGGCCGCCACCGGTCTCCTTCTCGCCGCCGAAGGCGCCGCCGATCTCCGCGCCCGAGGTGCCGATGTTGACGTTGACGATCCCGCAGTCCGAGCCCTCGGGTGACAAGAACAGCTCGGCCTCGGCCTGGTCCTCGGTGAACACGCTCGACGACAGCCCGTGCGGGACGGCGTTGTTGAGGGCGATGGCCTCCTCGAAGTCGTCGTAGGGCAGCACGTAGAGCAGCGGCGCGAAGGTCTCCTGCTGCACCACCGGCGACTGCGCCTCGATGCGCACGATGGCCGGCTGCACGTAGTAGGCACTCGGTGCCTGGTCCTCCAGCACGCGAGCGCCGCCGGCGACGACCTTGCCGCCCTCCTCGCTCGCGCGGCCGATGGCCGCCTGCATGCCGTCGTAGGCCCTGCCGTGGATCAACGGCCCGACCAGGGTGCCGTCGGCCATCGGGTTGCCGATCGGGAGCCGCTCGTAGGCCGAGGCGAGTCGGTCGGTGAGCTCGTCGACCACCGACCGGTGCGCGATCACCCGGCGCATCGTGGTGCAGCGCTGGCCCGCGGTGCCCGCGGCCGCGAACACGATGCCGCGCACGCTGAGGTCGAGGTCGGCACTGCCGCTCACCACGGCGGCGTTGTTGCCACCCAGCTCGAGCAGGGTGCGGCCGAAACGCTCCGAGACCCGCGGCCCCACGGCCCGTCCCATCCGGGTCGAGCCGGTGGCGCTGAGCAGCGCCACGCCGGGGTGCTCGACCAGCGCCCGGCCCGCGTCGGCACCGCCGAGGAGCACCTGGGAGACGGCGGCCGGCGCCCCGACGTCCGCGATCGCCTGCTGGAGGGTGGCGGCGCAGGCCAGAGAGGTGAGCGGGGTGAGCTCGGACGGCTTCCAGACCACCGGGTCGCCACAGACCAGGGCGACGGCGGTGTTCCAGGACCAGACCGCGGCCGGGAAGTTGAACGCGCTGATCACGCCGACCACGCCGAGCGGGTGCCAGGTCTCCATCAGGCGGTGGCCGGGACGTTCGGAGGGCATGGTCCGGCCGTAGAGCTGGCGGGACAGCCCGACGGCGAAGTCGCAGATGTCGACCATCTCCTGGATCTCGCCACGCGCCTCGGAGGTGATCTTCCCGACCTCGAGGCTGACCAGCGTCGCGAGGTCGTCCTTGTGCTCGGCGAGGAGCTCGCCCCACCGCTTCACCAGCGCACCCCGGGCGGGCGCGGGGACCTTGCGCCACTCGCGGAACGCGTCGCCGGCCCGCTGCACCGCGTCGTCGACGGCCGCCGCGTCGGCGTGGGGCAGTGCGCTCAGCGGCTCTCCGTTGACCGGCGAGGTCTGCTCGTGGTCGCCGCTCGGCGGCTCGGCCCCGACCCGCGCGAGCGCGGCTCCGGCGAGGGTGGTGAGTTCGTCGCGCGTGGGGATCGGCACGCCCCAGTCCTACACGATCTGTCCTACACGATGTTGAGCTCGGGGCGCGCCCCGCGGCCCTCGAAGCGGCCTACGTCGAGCGCACTGACGTCCACGACCGGCCGGCGCCCGAGGTAGAGGTCCCGCACGACCTCGCCGACCGCGGGGCCCATCAGGAAGCCGTGGCCGGAGAAGCCGGTGGCGTAGAGGAACCGCTCCATCCCCACGGCCTCGCCGATCAGCGCGTTGTGGTCGGGGGTGTTCTCGTAGAGGCCGGACCAGCCGGAGGCGACGCCGACCCCGCGGAGCGAGGGGGTACGCCGCTCGACCGCGGCGGGGATGAGGTCCGGGTCCGACATCCCCATCAGCAGTCCGGCACCTTCGGCGTGGAAGTAGAAGCTGGTCGTGAAGTCGATCGTGAACGGCGTCCGCGGGTCCAGGCCCGGGATCGGCTCGGTGACGAGGATGTCGCGGCGCTCCGGGGTCACCGGCAGGTCGACGTCCACCATGGCGCCGACCGCCCGCGACCACGGGCCGGCTGCGCAGACCACGGCGCCCGTCTCGATCCGACCCGCGGACGTCAGCACGCCGGTGATCGTGTCGCCGTCGTGCTCGATGCCGACGACCTCGGTGTGCCTCAGGACCGTGGCGCCGTGGCGGCGCGCCGCGGTGGCGTACCCCAGCACCACCGACTCGGGAGTGCAGTGCCCGTCGGTCGGCGAGTACGCCGCCGCGAGCAGCCCGTCGGTCTCGACCAGCGGCGAGAGCGTCTTCGCCTCGGCGACGTCGACCATCCGGCTCGGGACGCCGAGCCCGTTCTGCAGCGCGACGTCCCGCTCGAACCTCGCCACGTCGCCCGGGTCATCGAGCAGGAAGAGGTACCCGACCTGGTGCAGGTCGATCTCCTGCCCGAAGTCGTCGCGGAACGTCTCCAAGGTCCGCAGGCTGCGCAGACCGAGCTCCACGTTGACCGCGTCGGAGAACTGCGCCCGCACCCCGCCGGCCGCCTTGCTGGTCGATCCGGACCCGAGCTCGTCCCTCTCGACCAGCACCACGTCGCGGACGCCGGAGGCGGCGAGGTGGTAGGCGGTGCTCAGCCCGATCACGCCGCCGCCGACTACGACGACGGCCGCTCGCCCGGGGAGGTCACTCACGAGTCGAACCCGAGCCCGAGCCGGTCGAGGCCGCGCAGCCAGAGGTTCCGCTTGCCGGTCCGGTCGTGGCGGGACAGCGACCTCGTGGTGATCGCGATCCCGGCCCAGGCGAACGGCTCGGGCGGGAACGGCACCGGCTTCTCCCGCACCATCCTCAGCCGGGTGCGCTCGGTCTCCCGCCCGTCCAGCAGGTCGAGCATCACCTCGGCGGCGAACCGGGAGGCCCCGACACCGAGGCCGGTGAAGCCCGCGGCGTAGGCCGCGCGGCCGGCGTACGCCGTCCCGTAGAAGGCGCAGAAGCGGGTGCAGGTGTCGATCACCCCGGACCAGCGGTGGGTGAAGCGGATGCCGTCCAGCTGCGGGAAGGTCTCGGCGAAGTTGCGGGCCAGCGTCCGGAACGTCTCCGCGCGGTCGTCGTGGGCCGGCGCGATCGACCGGCCGAAGTGGTAGATCGCGTCGTAGCCGCCCCAGAGGATCCGCCGGTCCGGGGTCAGCCGGTAGTAGTGGAACCGGTTGCCGGAGTCGGCCACGCCGATGCCCGGGTCCCAGCCGAGCTCCGCGACCTGGCCCTCGGCCAGGGGCTCGGTGGCCAGCACGTAGTCGTAGACCGGCACCACCCGCCAGCGGTTCCGGCGCAGCGGCCCGGGGAAGACGTTGGTGGCGAGCACCACCTGCCGGGCACGCACTGCTCCGCCCGTGGTCGTCGCCCCGAGTCCGCTCGCTGCCTTGGTGAGCGACTGCAGCCGGGTCCCCTCGGCGATGCGTACGCCGAGCCGCTCCGCCGCGGCGGCCAGCCCCCAGGCCAGCCGCACGGGGTCGACCATCGCCGCCTCGTCGGCGTCGAGCCGGCCGGCGAGGTAGGTCGGGGAGTCCACCAGCCGGCGGACCGCCGCGGCGTCGAGGAAGCCGGGCCGGTCCGGCTCCAGCCACTCGACCTCGTGCGGGCGGGTGGCCACGGTCAGCTGTCCGCCGCGCGCCCAGCCGCAGTCGATGCCGTACTTCCCCAGCGACTGCTCGATCTCCTCGAGGTTGCGCAGCCCGAGCCGCTCGAGCTCGGCGTACTCCTCCGGCCACCTGGCCCGCCCGTTGGCCTCGCCGTGGGTCAGGCTCGCCTCACAGAAGCCGCCGTTGCGGCCCGTGGCGTGCTCCGCGATCCGGTCGGCCTCGACCAGCAGGACGCGACGGCCGGGCTCCCGCTCCACCGCGCGCAGCGCGGTCCACAGCCCGGTGAAGCCGCCGCCCACGACGAGCAGGTCGGTCTCCTCCGCGCCGGTCAGGGCCGGCCGGGGCTCGGGCCGCGCGGGGTTGTCGAGCCAGAGCGGCCGCAGCACCGAGCCGGCCAAGGGGTCCATGGGCTCATCCCACCGGCTTGGGGTCGGCGCGGTCCAGCCGCCGCCACGTGCCGGGAGACCGGCCGACCTGTCGCTTGAAGGCCCGGTTGAACGCGGACTCGGACTGGTAACCGACTCTCAGCGCCACCTGCGAGACGCTCATGGTCCCGCCCTGGAGAAGGCCGGCGGCGACCTGGAGTCGCCACCTGGCCAGGTAGGTCATCGGCGGCAGGCCCACGTAGGCCGAGAACCGATCGGCGAAGGAGGAACGGGACATTCCCACCTCGTGGGCCAGCCGCTCGAGGGTCCACGGCTCGGCGAACCGGCCGTGCACGAGCCGCAGAGCCGCTCCGATCTCTGGATCGCGCAGCCCCGCCACCCAGCTGCGTGCGTCCGGCGGGAGCCCGTCGAGATGTGCCCGGAGCGCCTCCACGAACATGAGCTCGGACAGCTTGGCGAGCATCGCCTCCTGTCCGGCATCACGCACGTCACTGGCTGCGATGGCCGCGTCGAGGAGGCCGGTCATCCAGCCCCAGCTCCGGGCGGACACCGGGGCGTGCACCATCCGGGGCAACGACTCCAGCAGCGGGTTGAACGGACGCTTGTCGCAGGCGAGGTAGCCGCAGACGATCCGGCACCCGTCGGCCTCGCTGTCGCCGTTGATGTCGATGACGAACGGCAGGGTCTCGTCGACCGGACGGTAGTAGCGCGGCAGGTCCGGTTGCCCACGCATCCCGGGCGCCGAGGCGAGTATGTTGCCCTCCCCGCCGGGGAAGATGACGATCTCGCCCGCCTGCATCAGCACCGGCGGTTCGGGGTCGTCGACGGCCTCGACCCAGCAGGAGCCTGCCGTCAGCACGTGGAAGGCGATGAGGTGCTCGGCGTCCGCGGCGACCTTGGCCGCGATCACGTCGGTCGGAGGGCTCTGGGCCACGAAGGGCGACCGGGCCTCGATGTCGTAGAACACCGCACCGGTGAGGCGCACGGCGAGCAGCACGTCGGACAGCACGTCCACGGCCTGCACCTCCGGACTCCGGGGCAACGCGGCCGGACGTAAGGCCAAGATCTGGCGTCCTCGCGGACGAACGGGCAAGACGACCGGTCAACTGGGCGTTCCGCACCGCGCCGCGCGCTCCCTAGCGTCGAACCCGAATCCTCGCACAGGGCGTGGGACCCGTAGAAGGAGAAGGACATGACCGCCATTGACACCGAGCCGGGAACCGAGGTCGAGGCGCTGCGCGGACTGGTGCGCGGCCGGGTCCTCGACCGGACCGACGAGGACTACGACAACGCGAGGTCGGTCTACAACGGCGCCGTCGACCGCCACCCGTGGGCTGTCGTACGCGTCGCCGACGTCGCCGACGTGATCGCGTGCGTCGACTTCGGGCGTGACCACGCGATTCCGCTCGCGGTGCGGGGCGGCGGGCACCACGGCGCCGGGTTCGGTGTCTGGGACGACGCCCTGGTCATCGACTTCGCCGAGCTGCGGTCGACCAACGTCGATCCGCTGCGAGGGACGGTCCGGGTGGATGCCGGCTGCACGTGGGGCGACGTCGACCACGCGACCGGTGCGTTCGGGATGGCAACGCCGTCCGGCTTCGTGTCCACGACCGGAGTCGCGGGGCTGACCCTCGGCGGTGGCACCGGCTATCTCACCCGGCACTTCGGGCTGACCGTCGACAACCTGCTCTCGGTCGACCTGGTCCTGTCCGACGGGACCTTCGTGACCGCCAGCGGAGGCAGCCACTCGGACCTGTTCTGGGCGCTGCGCGGCGGGGGCGGGAACTTCGGGGTCGCCACGTCCTTCACCTTCCGGTGCCATCCCGTCGGTGACGGCGGCACCATCATCGGCGGGCCCGTTCTCTACGACGTCGCGGACACCGAGGAGGTGTTCAGGTGGTACCGGGACCTGGTCCCGGAGCTGCCGGACGAGCTCAACGGGTGGATCGGCGTGCTGGAGATCCCGTCGGCGGCGCCCTTCCCGGAGGAGCTCTGGGCTCGGAAGGCCTGCGCGATCGTCTGGTGCTACTCGGGCCCGCACGAGGGTGCTGACAAGGTGCTGGCCCCCGTGCGCGAGTTCGGCTCCCCGCTCCTGGTGGGCCTGCAGCCGATGCCCTACGCCACCCTCCAGTGCGCGTTCGACGGCCTGCTGCCGACCGGCCTGCAGTGGTACTGGAAGGCCGACATCTACGAGGAGATCACCGACGTCGCCATCGCCGTGCACCGGAAGTACGCCGAGAGCATCCCGACACCACTCTCGACGATGCACCTCTACCCGATCAGTGGCGCGGCGGCCCGAGTGCCCGAGGACGCCACGGCGTTCGCGTTCCGTCGCGGTGGCTGGAACGGGGTCATCGCCGGCATCGACGCGGACCCGGCGAACCTGGCGACGATCACCGACTGGGCCCGGCGCTACTGGGAGGAGCTGCACCCGTCCTCGGCGGGCGGCGCCTACGTCAACATGATGATGGACGAGGGGCAGGAGCAGGTGCGCGCGGCGTACGGCGCGAACTACCCACGGCTGGTGGAGCTCAAGCGGCGCTACGACCCGCACAACCTGTTCCGGATCAACCAGAACATCGACCCGCGCTGATGCACGTCGCGGGACTCCGAGTCCTCGTCGTCGGTGCCGGCGTGGCCGGGCTGGCGGCGGCGCGAACCCTGCACGGTGCCGGGGCGAGCGTGCGGGTCGTCGAGCGCTCTGACCACCCGACCGCGGAAGGCGCGGGACTCTACCTGCCCGGCAACGCCGTGCGTGCGCTGCGCGAGCTCGGCCTCGAGGCCGAGGTCACAGAGCGGGCGCACCGGATCGAGCGACAGAGGTTCTCCGACCACCGGGGACGGCGCCTGTTCGAGGTCGAGGTGGAGCAGGTCTGGAGCGGGGTCGGTGCCTGCCTGGCCCTTCCTCGCGCAGAGCTGCACGCCGCGCTGTTGGCCGGCGTTGGCGAGGTGCCGGTGACGTGGGGGACGCGCCCCGACGACGTGACCATCGACGGCCAGCGCGTCGCGGTCGGCCTCGATGACGGCTCGGCCGGCGACTACGACCTCGTCCTCGGTGCCGACGGGGTCCACTCGACCGTGCGGCGGCTGGCGTTCGACGCCGCCCCCGACCCGCGCCCTGTGGGTCAGCACGCGCGCCGCTTCGTGGTCGCCGCGGAGCCGGCCGGGCTCGACCGGACCTGGTCGGTCCTCCTCGGCCGAGGCGCATCGTTCCTGACCATCCCCATCGCCGGCGGGCGTCTGTACTGCTACTGCGACGGGCCGGCGGACTCGGCCGCGATCCCCTTGCGCGAGCTGCTGGCCGGGTACGCCGCGCCGGTGCCGGATCTGCTCGACCTCCTCGAGGAGTCCCCAGGCACCACGATCCAGGAAGGCATCATCGAGGAGGTCGACCTCCCCACGTGGTCGCGTGGCAGCGTGCTGCTCGTCGGCGACGCAGCGCACGCAACCTCACCCAACATGGCCGAGGGGGCGGCGATGGCGTTGGAGGACGCGATCGTGCTCACCGAGAGCCTGACCACCGCACCTGACGTCGCCTCGGGCATCACGCTGTTCCAGCAGCGGCGCGCTCCCAGGACCACCTGGGTGCGGAACCAGACGCACCGCCGGGACCGGGCGCGCTCGATGCCGCCCGTCGTTCGCAACCCGCTGCTGGCCGGGTTCGGGCGCCACATCTTCATGTCCAACTACAGGCCCTTGCGCGAGCCGGCCTGACGACGACGAGTCAGCCCGCCCGCTCGACCTCGTCCACGACGTACCCGGCGATCGCGAACGAGGAGGTCGCGGCCGGCGAGGGAGCGTTGCGGACGTTGGTCACCCCGTCGCTGTGGGTGATCCGGAAGTCGTCGACGAGCGAGCCGTCACGCTCCACCGCCTGGGCGCGGACGCCCGACCTGGCGCGCACCACGTCGGCCAGGCCGATGTCGGGCACGTAGCGCTGCGCGAACCTCATGTAGGCGCGCTTGGAGAGGGTTCCGCGGACCTCGATCACCCCGGTGCGCCAGTGCTGGCGGGCCATCCGCCAGAAGCCGGGCCAGCTGAGGATGTCGCGCACGTCCCGGGCCCTCATGGCCGAGCGCCGGTAGCCCTCGCGCTCCAGGGCGAGGACGGCGTTCGGGCCCACCTCCAGCTCCCCGCCGACCCGGCGCGTGTAGTGGACGCCGAGGAAGGGGTAGCGCGGGTCGGGGACGGGGTAGACCATGCCGCGCACGTAGTCGCGCTTGGCGGCGGTGACCGTCATGTACTCCCCGCGGAACGGCACGATCCGCGGGCCGGCCTTCCGGTCGCCGCCGGCCAGCCGGTCCGACTGGAGCCCGGCGCAGACCACCACCCGGTCGACGGTCTCCGGGCCGCGGGCCGTGGTCACCACGACCCGTCCGCCGGTGCGCTCGATCCCGGCGACCGCGGTCGACAGCCGGACCTCGCCGCCGGCGGCCTCGATCTCCTCGGCGATGGTCCTGGCGATGGCACCGAAGTCGGTGATGGCCGTCTCGGGCGAGTGCAGGGCGACCAGGCCGGTCGCGTGCGGCTCGATCTCCCGGATCTCGGAGGCGTCGACCCGGCGCAGCCCCGGCACGGCGTTCGCGGTGGCCGTCCTCTCGAGCGCGTCGAACCTGCCCAGCTCGGACTCGTCGACGGCGACGACGAGCTTGCCGCACTGCTCATAGGGCAGCTGGTGCTCGGCGCAGTAGTCCCGGACCATCACCCGGCCCCGGGCGCACAGCTGGGCCTTGAGGCTGCCTGGCTTGTAGTAGAGGCCGGCGTGCACGACTCCGGAGTTGTGGCCGGTCTGGTGGACCGCGACCCGGTCCTCCTTCTCGAAGACCACGACGCGGGTCCCCGGCCGCCGGCGCAGCAGCTCGCGCCCCACGGCCAGGCCGAGGATCCCGCCGCCGACGATGCCGACCGTCTCCTCGCCCCCGACGTTCATGGTACGAACCTAGCGACCCAGCCGGACCGTTCTGGACCGTCGGGGCCGCAACGGTGTACGTCAAGGCGTCTGGGCGTCACCATGAGCGCAGGATGAGCCGCACCGGCCGCTGGGCCCTCGTGACGGCGGCCTGGGTCGGGCCGCTGGTCTGGCTCGCACTCTGGGCGTCGCTCACCCCGTCGGACGGCACCGTCGTCACCCGGCCGGGCGCCGTCCTGGGCGAGGGTCGCTGGGAGGATTCGCTGCTCGTCCTGGAGACCCACGGCGGCACGCCGCTGCACACCGGTGACCGGATCCTGGCCATCGAGGACACGGAGATGCCGAGGCTGGTGAGCGAGGCCCGGCTGGCCGACGCGTCGGAGGGCGACGTGCTGCGCTACCTGGTCCTGCGCGAGGGCGCCGAGCTGGACGTGCGCCAGCAGGTGGAGGTGCCGATCACCCGCTACGCCGTCATCGACGCGCTGCTTGACGACCCCCACCTGCTCGTGGCGCCGCTCGCCCTGCTGGTGGCCGGCACCTTCCTCGTCGTACGCCGGGCGCAACCGGTGGCCGCGGGGGCGACCCTCCTCGGTGGTGCCGCGGCCGGGATCGCCCTGACCGCACAACCCCTCGGGGTGCAGGCCTACGAGGCCGCCGGCGGGGGGACGCTCTGGCCGCACCTGGTCGGCGAGGCCGCGGTGGGCGTCGGCCTCGGCGCGCTGCTCGTCGCGGCCTGGGCCTTCCCGCAGCCACCGGACCTGCTGGTGGGCGGCCGCGGTTGGCTGCTGCTCGCCGTTCCGTTCGCCGCCTGGGCGTGCTGGCTGGTGGCCTACGCCGCCAGGCAGCCGGAGCCCGTACGGTCGCAGGCCGCGCTGGACCTGACCCTGCCCGCGGTCGCAGTGGCGGCGACCCTCACGGTCCTGGCCATCGCGAGCGGCGGCCGGCGCGCCCGGTCGATCGACCAGCACGTCGCGCTCCGCCTGGTCATGTCCGCGCTGCTCACCGCGCTCGTCGTGATCCTGGTCCTCGACCTCGTGCCGCTGGCCCTCCGGGGCAGCCCCCTTGTCGAGCGCGAGGTCCTGCTCGTCGTGCTCGTCCCGGTCGTGCTCGCCTGCTGGGTCGCCGCCGTCGTCGGCTACCGGATCGCCGAGCTCGACGACACGCTGCGTCGATCGCTGCTGCAGCTGGTGCTGGTCTCGCTCGTCGGCGCGGTCTTCCTCGTCGCCGCCAACGCGGTCAACCTCGCCGCGGGGACCTCGGTCCGCTCGATGGTGACCGGCGGGATCGTCGCACTGGCCCTCCTGCCGGCCGTGCTGCTGCTGCGCCGGGCGGCCGCCCGGCTGCTCTACGGCGACCGGGCCTTCCCCTACCGCGTGGTCTCCGAGCTGCGCCACCTCGAGCCGGCGACGGGTGCCGAGCAGCTCCTCGACCAGGTGCTGAGCACCCTCATCCGCCGGCTCAACCTCGCCTACGCGCGGATCGAGTCTGCCGGTGGCATCGACGTGGCGCGGGGCGAGCGGCGGGGGATCTCCACGACGGTGGACCTCGACGTCGGCGGCACCCTGGTGGGACGCCTCGAGATGGAGGTGGATCCTCGGCGCGCGCCGTTCGGCCCGCGCGACCGGCGGCTGCTCGAGGACGTCGGGACGCAGGTCGGCGCGCTGGTGCAGGCCCTGGACACCGGCCGCGAGCTCCAGCGCAGCCGGGAGGAGCTGGTGGCCGCGCGGGAGGAGGAGCGCCGCCGGCTCCGCCGCGACCTGCACGACGGCCTCGGGCCGTCCCTCGCCACCACGCTGATGCGGCTCGAGGTGGCGCGCGAGCTCGTGGACCGCGATCCTGCGGCCGCGCGGGACCTCGTGGAGCGGCTGGTCGACCAGACGGAGGCGGACATCGTCGAGGTCCGCCGGCTCGTCGACGGCCTGCGGCCTCCGGCGCTCGACCAGCTCGGCCTGGTCTCCGCGCTGCGCCAGCGCGCCGACGAGCACAACCACGCCGCGGCCCTCGGCTCGGGTGCGCCCCGATGGTCGGTCGTGTCCGGCGAGGTCGGAGCGCTGCCCGCGGCGGTCGAGGTGGCGGCGTACCGGATCGCGGTCGAGGCCGTGAACAACGCGACCCGGCACAGCGGCGGGACCGAGGTCACCGTGCGGCTGCGGCGGCTTCCGGATGCGCTCGAGCTCACGGTCCGCGACGATGGTGCCGGACTCGGCGAGGTGACCGGGTCGGGCGTCGGGGTCGGCTCGATGCGGGAGCGGGCCGAGGAGGTGGGCGGGAGCTGCACCGTGGCATCGCCGCCGGGCGGTGGCACGGAGGTGATGGCCCGGCTGCCGACGAGCAACCAGGCCGGCGATCGAGAGGAGACCCGATGAGCGAGCGACACCGCATCCTCGTGGTCGACGACCACGACGACTTCCGGCACGGGCTGGAGGCACTGGTGAACGCCACCGACACCATGGAGCTGGTCGGCTCGGTCCGCGACGGTGCCGACGCGGTGCGCATGTCACTCGACCTGCAGCCAGACGTGGTGCTGATGGACGTGCACATGCCGGGGCTGAACGGCATCGAGGCCACCCAGCGGATCGTCGAGGCCTCGCCGCACATCGGCGTGGTCGTGGTGACCATGCTCGAGGACGACGAGTCGGTGTTCGCGGCGCTCCGGGCCGGCGCCCGCGGCTACCTGCTCAAGGGGGCCCGCCGGGCGGAGATCGTGCGCGCGGTCGAGGCCGTGGGCTCCGGCGAGGTCATCCTCGGGCCGAGGGTCGCCGAGCGGGTCGCGGCGTACTTCCGGCAGGCCGAGGCGGCACCCGCGCCGGAGGTGTTCCCCGAGCTCACCGATCGCGAGCGGGAGGTGCTCGGCCTGATCGCCTCCGGGATGGAGAACGCCGAGATCGCGCGAGAGCTCGGTGTCTCGACCAAGACCGTCCGCAACCACGCCAGCAACATCTTCATGAAGCTCCACGTCGCGCACCGGGCGCAGGCGATCGTGCTGGCCCGCGAGGCCGGCCTGGGCTGAGGAAGGCAGGGCTGACGCGGGTCAGGGCTCGCAGCTGCCCTCGATCACGCCGTCCTCGGCGTCGGCCGCGACCCGGGCGGCGTACTCCT